>NZ_JBOFOR010000257.1:0-30667 GCF_051659545.1 Romboutsia sp.
GTTTTATCTCCTTATTATTATTTACTACTGACTCTATTATATAACATCTTTTTATGAAAATCAAAAATAACCTAACGGTAGGCTTACATCCTCCACCTCCTACGGTGAGGAAGAGGAATTTCGCCTTATTAGGTTAAATACAAGTATAAGCTTGGATTTATGTAATATACTAGAATTAGGATAGTATTTATTTAAGGAGAACTTCTATGATTAAAGATAGTGTATTATTTACGAATAAAGAGTTAGGCAAATTTTGTACATATAGGCTAGTTTTTGGTGTAAGTTATAGTATTATGATTCCAATTATCCCATTATTCTTTAAAAATTTAGGATTAACAACAGTAATGATAGGTACTGTAATGTCATCCTATGGAATAAGTAAAACTATTGCTCAAATTCCATTTGGAGTTGTAAGTGATAAATTAGGAGATAAACTAACTGTTGTTTTTGCACTTATATTGATGAGCATTGTTCCGTTTTTATATACATTAACTAATAATCCATCTTATGCAAGTTATATTTATATAATTCAAGGAGGGATATTAGGTATGGCAGCACCTGCTACTTATTCAATACTTGCAAGATCAGTTGAAGACAAAAGGAGGGGAGAAAGTACAGGATTGGCATCAGCAGTATTTACTTTAGGTGGAGGTATTGGTTCTTGTATAGGTGGATATGTAGTAGCAATTTTAGGAAATTATAGACTTGCATTTTATATATCATCTTTTGGTATAGTTTTAACTTTAATTTATGTGATTTTTAAAATAAAAAGTATTAAGTCAATAAAACATAGTAAAATAGAAGAAAAACATTCATTAAAAGAAGTATTCATTGAAATAAAAAAATATAAATTAACTTATAAAATAATAGTTTTAGGAAGTATAGCTTTTTTAGGAGATTATATTTACGGTTGTGTTGTTGCATTGATTCATTTTTATTCTACAGATGTTTTGAACTCAACTATAGCATATTCATCTGCAATAATCTCTATTTATTTAATAGTTTTTGGAATAGGTGCACCAATTGCAGGATGGGTTAGCGATAAAATAGGAAACAAAAAGCAATTGTTTATAGCATTTACAGTTATGAATATTACTCTTTTTGCACTTAGTTTTACTAGAAACATATTATTTTTTACGCTAGCAATTATTATATATTTTTTAGGTGCTACTTTTTTAAATGCTTCTCTACAAAGTTCTTTATCTGAATTTGGTGATAATAAAAAAATTAAAGGTATAGTTTTTGGATTTGTTGGAGCTAGTGAATCTTTTGGATATGCAGTTGGTCCATTTTTTTCGGCATATATATATAATATAAATAAATCTTGGTTATTCTTAGGGTTACTTGGAGTTTCATTAATTGTTTCAATAATATATTTATTGCTTCATAAAAAGGCTGGTATATAGAAAAACGGAGTAAGTTACCTTACTCCAATTTGTTATTTCTAGTTAAAACTGTATACTATTCAAAATCTAAATTTACTTTTTATTTAGAGTATTTACCCCAAATCCGATTAGCACAAAACCTACGACAACATTTAAAAAGTTTATCAATGATGTACTTAAGAAATTGTTAGCCATACTTCCTAAAGTAGCTATAAAAGATAAAAATAATATAGTTGAAAGTACAGCTCCAAATCCAAATAAGTATAAATCATTATCTTTCATATTTTCATCAATAATTTTTGTTGAAAACACACCAGCCCAAAAAAGTATTGTTAATGGATTAGATAAAGTTAATAGCATAGTTTTTAATAATATATTTTCTACGTTTTGGCTATGAATAAAATTCAAACTAGGGATTAGAGATTGCCCAAATGCTCCAGTTATATTACTTATTCCAAATATAATAAGAATTAATGCTCCAAAATATTTTATAATACTTTTGGCATAAGAAGATTTATTTAGTAAAGTACCTATTCCCAAAATAGCCAAAAGTATATACAATATATCAACAATTGTTACCCCTAATACTCCAATCCCAGCTATAAAAAACCCAGAAGAAATTGCTGTCTGAAATATTAATAAGCATATGGGTCCGACTGCTAGCTGCAACAACATACCAAATTTGAATCCTTTAAAAATCATCAAAACACCACCTAATTTTATTATAAGTTTTAAGATGAGAATGGTAAACTAATTCTTGACCTGACTTTAGTATAACGGTTTTTATATCATCAACTTCTATATAGTTGATAAATGGAATATATTTAAAAATATTAAATATAATTTATTAGCCAAACAAGCAGTAAAATTTTTAGATAGCCTCTTAATATACAATTTTAATAAATTGTAATAATTAATAAATACTATGCATCGTATTAAAATAACATTAACTATAACTAAAATATTTTACTTTATTATGGTGAATTACTTTAAGAGTAATTTTAGGGTAGGATAAATGAAGATTTGCTTGTTTTAATAGTTTATCTACTTATTATAAGTTTAAAGATAAGGAGATAAGAAATATGGAGAAAAAATATGTTTTAGCAGTACCTAATTTTAGTGAAGGGAGGAATAAGGAAGTTATAGAGGCAGTAGTTGCAGAGGTAAAAAAAGTTGAAGGAGTTAAATTAGTTAGCTACGAACCAGAATATGATTTTAATAGAACTGTAGTGACCTTAATAGGTGAACCATATCAAGTAAAAGAAGCTCTTATAAATATGGCAATAAAATCATGTCAACTCATTGATATGAGAAAACATAGTGGAAGTCATCCTCGCATAGGAGCTCAAGATACACTTCCTATATTTCCTTTCAAAAATATTACGATTGAAGAGTGTGTATATTTAGCAAAAGAAATAGGTAAAGAGTTACATATAAAAACTAATATACCAATATATTTTTCAGGTGAAGCAGCAAAAAATCAAGATAGAAAGGCTTTTGCATTTATTAGAGCGGGTCAATATGAAGGATTGAAAGATTTATTAATAGATATTAAGGACAATGAAGAAAGAAAAGAAGAATATGAAAATAGAAAACCAGATTTAAGTATAGATGGTTTAATAAGTGAAAGTGCAGGAGCTACAATTTGTAGTGCAGAGAAAGATGGGCTTACTGCTTATAATATATTTTTAGGAACTGAAAATTTGCAAATAGCAAAAGAAATAGCTAAGGGACTAAGAGGTCCAACTGGAGGTTTTTCTACTATTAGAGCTGTAGGAATTAAATTTCCTGAAAGAGAAGGTGTAGTAGTTTCAATGAACTTGTTAGATTGCTCGAAAACTCCAATGCATAGAGCTTTTGAATTTGTAAAAATAGAGGCACAAAGGTATGGAGTAATGATTACAGGAAGCGAACTAGTAGGTCCAATTAAACTAGACTACATATTAGATAGTTTTGAATATTTCTTTAGATTAGAAGGTTTCAGAAAAGAACAAATTTTAGAAACTCATTTATATGAGATTTAGGAGGAAATATATGTTTGATGTTATTATAAAAAATGCGAGAATACCTCAAGGTGATGATACAGTTCTAACAAATATATTAGTTAAAAATGAGAAGATAACAGGATTTATTGATAATATAGATGAACTTGAAGCTAAAGAAATAATTGATGCAAAAAGCAACTTAACACTTCCAGGGTGTATAGACTCTCATACACATTTTATGTATCAAGGATTTCCGCATAGAGAAAACTTCCTAACAGGAACTGCTGCAGCTGCAACAGGTGGAGTTACAACTATAATTGATATGCCATGTTGTTCAGTACCATCTGTTCGAAGTATAGAACAACTAGAAACAAAACTTAGTATCTGTGGACCACAAGCAGTAGTAGATTATGCTATGTGGGGGGGAGTAACTGGAGAAGATGTAAGAGAAGGATGGCTTGATAATGTTCAAGAGCAAGCTGACTATGGAGTAGTTGCTTTTAAAGTTTATATGACTCCATCTGTTCCTACTTATCCAAGAGTTACAGACCCAGAAATGTATGAATGCTTCAAGGTTGTAGCTAAAACTGGATTACCAATAGGTATACATGCAGAGAACTTTGCTATTTGTGATTTTTATGTTAATAAGTATAAAAATGAAGGTAGACTTGATGGTCCAGCTTGGGCAGAAGCTAGAATGGAACTTGCAGAGAAAGTTGCAATAGAACTAGGAATTAGTTTTGCTGAAGCTAGTGGAGCCAGGCTTCATATAGTTCACATGAGTACGGGCATAGGAGCAAAATTAGTTAAAGAAGCCAAAATTAAAGGAATAGATGTAACTAGTGAATCTTGTCCTCATTATCTAACATTAAATGCAAAGGATGCAATGACTAAATATGGTCCACTTGCTAAAATTGCACCACCCCTAAGAACTGTAAAAGATAATGAAGAACAATGGGCAGGGATAAAGGATGGAAGTATAGATTTTATAGCTACAGACCATGCACCATATGAGATAGAAAGCGAAAAACAAAAAGAAGGAATGAATATATGGACTTCATTCCCAGGAATTCCAGGTGTTGAAACAATGGTTCCAGTAATAGTAAGTGAAGGCTACAACAAAGGAAGAATAAGTTTAAGTAAACTAGTTGATATACTAAGCACAAATGCTGCTAAACATTATGGAATATATCCTAAAAAAGGTGCTTTAAACATAGGCTCAGACGCAGACTTTACAATAATAGATTTAGATAAAGAGTGGACGATAGATACTAAAACGATGGTATCGATGTGCGGATACACTCCACTTGAAGGCATAAAATTAAAAGGCAAAGTATATAAAACTGTAGTCAGAGGAAACTTAGTATATCAAGATGAAGAGAAAGGTACTTTAGGAAACCTAGATAATTATGAGGTATTATTTAATAACCCTGAAGAACTTACTAGTGGAGAATATAAGGTAAGTTACAGAAAAGAACATCCAGAACTAATAGAAAACCATGTTAAAAATATAAAAGGGATAATGGTTAAACCAGGTTTTGGCCAATTTGTAAAGAGGATACAAATTATGAAATTAGATAAGAAGATAACTTACTAAAAGTAAAGGGAGGTAGATCATATGGCAAGACATGGGATTGTTATTATAGATATGTTAAACGATTTTATAGGTGCAAATGCACCACTTAGATGTCCAGGCGGGGAAGAAATAGTGCCAACTTTACAAAAACTTTTTGACTGGGTAAGAGAAAGAAATAATAAAGGTTTAGATGATATACAGTTAATACACATACAAGAAGCTCATAGAAAAAATGATGCTGACTTTAGAGTTAGACCAGTTCATGCAGTTAAAGGTACTTGGGGATCAGATTTTATAAAAGAATTATATCCACAAGGTGAAGAATATATTGTTCCAAAAAGAAGACATAGTGGATTTGCACATACAGATTTAGATTTATATCTTAGAGAGGAAAATTTGGATACAGTTGTAGTTACAGGGGTATGGACTAATGTGTGTGTTAGAAGTACAGCAAGTGATGCCTTATATAATGCTTATAAGGTTATAACATTAAGTGATGGTGTTCATTCTAAAAATGAAGAAATGCATCAAGCAGGTTTAAGAGATTTAAGTTTATTTACAAAGGTAATGACTATAGACGAGTATATTAAAGCTTGGGAATGTGGTATAGATCCTTGGGAAGGTGGAGGAGACAAAGATAATAAGGTTGAATAATTAGGAGTACAGAACTTGGCTATATGGTCAAGTTCTTTTTAAAACCTGTAGTAGGACTATTTACGGCAGCCCGTAGAAACATTTAGACCTTATCTCTAAATATATACAGGTATATATTTTTTTATTCTAAATTAGAGAACCATTAACATATCTGTTATGAATATGTCTGTCATCTCCTAAGTAAACAAATCTTTCTAATCTTTCTAGTAAAGTGTAATTATCAAAGTTTAACTCACTATCATCAATTACTAAGGCGTCAAAGTTATAACCTTCTTCAAAACTTCCAACTTTACCAAAGAAAGAACCTCCAGACTTAGTTGCTATATAAAAGGCTTCACTTAAACTTAAGAAATTATATTCATTATTTTGTGCCCAAATAAGTTTGGAAAACTCAATAGCATTTATCATTGTTTTAAAAATAGAAAAACTATGGCCACCACTTACATCACTTCCAAATCCAAGCTTTACATTGTTGTTAAGCAATTTTCTTAAAGGCATAATACCGCTAGCTAAGTTTGCATTTGAAGCAGGACAATGAACAGCATACACATTCTTTTTGCTCATAAGGTCTATTTCTTCATCTGTTAGATGAATACAATGAGCCATTAAAGTAGGTGTATCACCAAATAGTTTATATTTGTCATAAACTTGTGCATAAAACTTTGAATCAGGATGAAGTTCTTTTACCCATTTTATCTCTCCAATATTTTCAGATAGATGAGATTGCACAGGTAAATTATATTCCACTGCCAGTTTGCCAAGTGATTCTAGTAGATTTTCACTACAAGTAGGGACAAATCTTGGTGTAATAATTGGTTTTACTAAATTAGATTTATTGCTATATTCTTTGATTATATCCAATGTATCATTAATAGATTCTAAGGTATTTTCACAAAGAGTATTACAGGAGTTTCTATCCATGTTAACTTTTCCAATATAAGCTCCAATACCAGATTGTATAAATAAATCCATTAGTTTTTTCGTAGATTCTTTGTGTATAGTTGCAAAGGTTGCAACTCTAGTAGTACCATTTTTGTAGATTTCATGTATAAATCTTGAATACATCTTTTCTCCGTATTCTATGCTTTCATACTTTGATTCCTCAGGAAATGTATAATCATTTAACCATGGAATTAATTCTTTATCCATAGCAATTCCAACATTTCTAAATTGAGGAGCGTGACAGTGTAAATCGTTCATGCCAGGTATTATTAGTTTGTCACCATAATCAAACAACTCATAGCTTGAGTAATTTTCAGGAATTGTATCACAGACTGCAACTATATTGCTATCCTTTATTACTATACATCCATTTTCTATAATTTTAAATTCATCCTTGTTCGGAGTGAAAATTATATTTCCTTTTACAACTTTCATATTTACACCTCGTAGTATAAAATTAATAACTAGAAAATGATATTTTATAAATTTTCCAGGTATTTGAAATACCTGTAGTTTGACTATTTACGGTAGCCAAGTAGAAACATTTAGACCATATTTCTAAATATATACAGGTTTATATATCTTTTATAAGAATATAAACTTACATACAAATAAGATACTTATAATTATTAAAGCTTTATTAACCTTTTCTTTTTGTCCAGTTACTAATTTAAGTATAGTATAAGATATCATACCAAACATAATACCATTAGCTATACTGTAAGATAGTGGCATCATAACAAATGTTAAGAATGCTGGTATTGCATCTGTTGGATCACTGAAATTTAATTGAAGCACAGAACTAGCCATTAGAACACCTACTAAGATTAATATTGGTCCAGTTGCTTGAGCTGGTATTGCTGTGAATATTGGAGCAAAAAACAATGATGCTAAGAATAAGATACCTGTAGTTGTAGCAGTTAGACCAGTTCTACCACCCTGAGAAATACCGGCAGAACTTTCTACATAGGATGAAACTGTAGAAACACCTAATACAGCACCTGCTGTTGTACCTATTGCATCTGCAAGTAATGCTTGCTTAGCTCTAGGTAAAGTTCCATCAGCATTAAGTAAATTACCTTTTGATGCAACTCCAACTAAACAACCAACTGTATCAAATAAGTTAACAAATAAGAATGTAAATACTACCACTACCATATCAAAACTAAATATTTCTGATGTACTAACAGAGAAAGCCTTCATAAAAACGGGCTCAATAGATGGAACTGCGGATATTATCCCTTTTGGAATAGTAATTAATCCAGAAACCATTCCGAGGGCTGAAGTTATAATCATGGCAAGTAAAAATGCACCTTTTACGTTCTTAGACATTAAGATAGCAGCTATAATAAGACCAACTACCGTAAGTAGAACAAGAGGATCTCTCATGCTACCAAGTGTGACAGCTGCACCTCCAACCTTTACCAATCCAGTATTAATCATGCCTATAAACGCTATGAATAATCCAATACCTGCAGTTACAGCATGTTTTAGTAATGGTGGTATACAGTCAATAATTGCTTCACGTACATTTGTAAGAGTAAGTAAGATAAAAATTATCCCTTCAATAAACACTGCACACAAAGCAAATTGCCAAGTATGATTCATTTGAATAACAACTGTATACGTAAAAAAGGCATTAAGCCCCATACCAGGTGCACAAGCTATAGGATAATTTGCAACC
The DNA here is from genome assembly GCF_051659545.1 of Romboutsia sp. GTDB lineage: Bacteria > Bacillota > Clostridia > Peptostreptococcales > Peptostreptococcaceae > JBOFOR01. The sequence goes on from NZ_JBOFOR010000257.1 coordinate 8,227, forward strand.
AATCCCATTACTAAACTACCAACAAAAGCAGATAGAGCAGTGGCCACAAATACAGCAGGTTTATCCATTCCAGCTTCTCCTAAAATATTAGCATTAACCACTAAAATATAAGCCATAGTCATAAATGTTGTTACACCTGCGAGTATCTCTGTCTTTACTGTAGTATTGTTTTCTGATAGTTTGAATACATTGTCTAAAAACCTTGCTATAGAAGATTTTTGTTCTAATGATTCCATTTTTAAATTCCCCCTAATTAATATATTTACAAATTTAAACCTAACTTAAAAGAGAATCTTAAGTTTAAATTTAAGCAAAATTAGAAGTAATATTGAATATAGTTGATAAGTATACTGATTATTTACTTATATTTAATTTTAATTTTTATAAATGTTAAGTTTAAATCTATAGTCTTATTACTAGATAAATCTTTTATAAGATTATGAATATACAAGAGGATTATTTTTAAGATATTATTCAACTAAAGCAATTGCTCTAATTGGTGAGCCAGAGCCGGATCTAATTTTAAGTGGTAGACCAAAGTATATAAATCTTTTATTTACTACTTTCTCTAAGTTACATAGATTTTCAGTATTAGTTATGTCATATTCACCACAGACTAAATGGCCTGAAAAGTTTATATCATTGGGATGATCAATTGCAGGAGCATCAACACCAATATTAACAACACCACAATCTGCTAAATACTTAGCACCTTCATAACTAAGTCCAGAATATTCAGTTTGCCATTTGTTAGTTCCGTAATTTCTGTTATAGTGGCCAGTATATAAAAGTACTATGTCACCTTCATTTATTTCCTGTCCTGATTTTTGTATGGATTTTTTTATATCATCAGGTTCTATATATCTGCTGTATGGAATATTAGATAGGTCTATACATATTGCACTACCAAAAAAATACTCTAGTGGCATGTTGTCAATAGTATCTCCACTTGGTTTGTATTCCCAAACAGCATCACAGTGTGTTCCACAGTGTTCGCTAAGAAGTAAATTTCTAGCAGAGAAGCCTAAAGTTGTGCTACCAGTATCTTTCATATTTTGCTCATGTGTCATGTTGCTCATAATAAATGTGGGTTGATGCATAGGAAATACAGACATTCCTTGAAAAATCTCTTGTGATAAATCAATAACCTTAAAATTCATTTTTTCACCTCCTTAATTAAAAAACTAAAAATTTTGAAAATTATGTATGAATTTAATTGTAAGATGTATTATAATATTATTAGCCAAACAAGCAGTAGAGTTATTAGTGATTTGATTAATAAATATTTTAAGTAAATTATATATGTAATTATAAATATAATGCAACATATTAAATTTACATTTTATGTAAGATATAATTTTACATAAAATATATATTTACAATACTAATTAATTTTATTTTAATTAAGGCATTTTTGCTTTGGATTTACCCTAAAGTAAGGATAAATGAAGATTTGCTTGTTTTAATAGTTTATCTACTTATTAGAATTTATAGATAAGGAGATAAGGAAAATGAAAAAACAATATGTACTAGCAGTACCAAACTTCAGCAATGGTAGAGACAAAGAAATAATTGAGGCAGTGGTTAATGAAGTAAAAAGCGTAGAAGGCGTTAAATTAGTTAGCTACGAGCCTGAGTATGATTTCAACAGAACAGTGGTTACATTCATAGGTGAACCACAACCAGTCAAAGAGGCACTTGTTAAGATGGCTTCAAAATCAATTCAATTAATTGATATGAGAAAACACAGTGGATCTCATCCACGTATAGGAGCTCAAGATACTCTTCCTATATTCCCTTTCAAGGATATCACTATTGAGGAATGCGTTGAATTAGCAAAAGAAATAGGCAAGGAATTACATCTAAAAACCCAAATACCCGTTTATTATGCTGGTGAAGCTGCACGCAATGAAGATAGAAAAGCATTTGCGTATATAAGAGCTGGTCAGTATGAAGGCTTAAGAGACTTACTAAAAGAAAGTAAGGCTGATGAAGCTAGAAAAGAAGAATATGAAAGTAGAAAACCTGATTTAAGTGTAGATGGTTTGTTAAGCGAGAGCAGTGGAGCTACAATTTGTAGTGCTGAAACTGATGGTCTTACTGCATATAATATATTCTTAGGAACTGAAAACCTACAAATAGCCAAGGAAATAGCTAAGGGACTAAGAGGTCCAAGCGGTGGATTTTCAACAGTAAGAGCAGTTGGAATAAAATTCCCAGAAAGAGAGGGAGTGGTTGTTTCAATGAATCTACTAGATTGTTCTAAAACTCCAATGCATAGAGCATTTGAATTTGTAAAAAGAGAAGCAGAAAGATATGGTGTAATGGTAACAGGTACAGAACTTGTTGGTCCAATAAAATTAGACTATATACTAGATAGCTTTGAGTATTTTTTCAGATTAGAAGGGTTTAAAAAAGAACAAGTGCTGGAAACACACTTAATTGATATGTAGGAGGGATAAATTATGTTAGATGTAATTATAAAAAACGCGAGAATTCCACAAGGTGATGAAACAATTCTTACAAATATTTTAGTTAAAGATGAGAAAATAACAGGTTTTGTTAATGATATAGAAAATATAGATGCTAAAGAAATAATAGATGCAAATGGAAATTTAACTCTTCCAGGATGCATTGATTCACATACACATTTTATGTACCAAGGTTTTCCTCATAGAGAAAACTTTTTAACAGGAACAGCTGCAGCAGCTTCTGGTGGAGTAACAACAATTATAGATATGCCATGTTGTTCAGTACCATCAGTTAGAAGCATTGAGCAATTAGAAACAAAATTAAATATCTGTGGACCACAGGCAGTTGTTGATTATGCTATGTGGGGAGGAGTAACTGGTGAAGATGTAAGAGAAGGTTGGTTACACAATGTTAAAGAGCAAGCTGATTATGGAGTAGTTGCTTTTAAAGTTTATATGACTCCATCTGTACCAACATATCCAAGAGTTACAGACCCTGAAATGTATGAATGTTTCAGAGCAGTAGCAAAAACAGGTCTTCCTATAGGAATACATGCAGAAAACTTCTCAATGTGTGATTTTTATGTAAATAAATTTAAAAATGAAGGTAGACTAGATGGACCTGCTTGGGCAGAAGCTAGAATGGAACTTGCAGAAAAAGTTGCTATAGAATTAGGAATAAGTTTTGCAGAAGCTAGTGGAGCTAGACTTCATATAGTTCACATGAGTACTGGAATAGGAGCAAAATTAGTTAAGGAAGCTAAAATTAAAGGAATAGATGTAACGAGTGAATCTTGTCCACATTATTTAACTTTAAATGCAGAGGATGCTATGACAAAATATGGACCACTTGCTAAAATTGCACCTCCATTAAGAACAGTAAAAGATAATGAAGAGCAGTGGGCTGGAATCAATGATGGAAGTATAGATTTTATAGCTACAGACCATGCACCTTATGAAATAGAAAGTGAAAAACACAAGGAAGGAATGAATATATGGACTTCATTCCCAGGTATACCAGGTGTTGAAACAATGGTTCCTGTAATAGTAAGTGAAGGTTACAACAAAGGTAGAATAACTTTAAGTAAATTAGTAGACATATTAAGCACAAATTCTGCTAAGCATTATGGAATATATCCTAAAAAAGGTGCTTTAAATATAGGTTCAGATGCAGATTTTACTATAATTGATTTAGACAAAGAGTGGACTATAGATACTAAAACTATGGTGTCAATGTGCGGATATACACCACTTGAAGGTATGAAGCTAAAAGGTAAAGTTTACAAAACAGTAGTTAGAGGAAACTTAGTTTACCAAGATGGAGAAGAAGGAAACTTAGGTAAACTAGATAATTATGATGTAATATTCAATAATCCTGAAGAATTAACTAGTGGCGAATACAAAGTGAGTTATAGAAAAGACCATCCAGAAGTAATAGAAAACCATGTTAAGAATATAAAAGGAATAATGGTAAAACCAGGATTTGGTCAATTTGTTAAGAGAGTTCAGATAATGAAATTAGATAAACAAATAACTTATTAAAATAAAACTTAGTAAAAATAATTTGAAACTATTAAAGTACATTGAAAACTAAAGGAGGATATAAAAATGGCAAGACACGGAATTGTTGTTATAGATATGTTAAATGATTTTATAGGTGAAAAAGCACCACTTAGATGTCCAGGAGGAGAAGAAATAGTACCAAACTTACAAAGATTATTTTCTTGGGTTAGAGAAAGAAATGCTAAAGGTTTAGATGATATTCAATTAATACATATACAAGAAGCACACAGAAAAAATGATGCAGATTTTAGAGTTAGGCCAGTTCATGCAGTTAAAGGTACTTGGGGTTCGGATTTTATAAAAGAGCTATATCCTGAGGGAGAAGAATACACTATACCAAAGAGAAGACACAGTGCTTTTGCTCATACAGATTTGGATTTATATTTAAGAGAAGAAAACTTAGATACAGTTGTAGTTACAGGTGTTTGGACTAACGTATGTGTTAGAAGTACAGCTAGTGATGCTTTATACAATGCATATAAAGTTATAACTTTAAGTAATGGAGTACATTCAAAAAATGATGAAATGCATGAAGCAGGATTAAGAGACTTAAGCATATTTACAAAAGTTATGAATATAGATGAATATATAGATGCTTGGGACAAAGGTTTAGACCCATGGGCAGGTGGAGGAGACAAAGAAAATAAGGTTGAATAATCTTTAACTTTGTCAAATAATCAAGCAAATAAAAAGGAGATTATATAATCTCCTTTTATCAAACCCAAAGGAGATGTCTCATGAAAATAATAGTAGGAATATCTGGAGGAAGTGGTGCAATTTATGCACTGGGAATATTAAAGGCATTAAAAGATTTAAATATTGAAACACACTTAGTAGTTTCAACTATGGGAGAATATGTTGTAAACCATGAATGTGGAGTTAATTTAGAGGAACTTAAAGAAATGGCAGATTGTTTTTATGAAAACTATGATTTAGCAGCAGCCATATCAAGTGGTTCTTTTAAGACTGATGGTATGATAATTGCCCCATGTTCTATGAAAACTTTAGCAGCAATAGCTCATGGATATAGCGATAGTTTATTAACTAGGGCGGCAGATGTATGTATAAAAGATAAAAGAAGACTTGTACTTTTACCTAGAGAGACACCTCTTAGCTCTATACATCTAGAAAATATGTTAAAGCTATCAAATTTAGGAGTAACAATAATGCCACCAACACCAGGCTTTTATAACCACCCTCAAGATTTAAGTGACATAGTTTCTTCAATAGTTGGAAGAAGCTTAGACCAATTAAATGTAGAACATGATTTGATCAAAAGATGGGGTGAGTAAATGGAAAGTCAAATGTTAAGATATACCCTAGATAAATTAGATAAACTGGATTATACAAAAGTATGTAACAAAAAAGTTGACCCTAAATTTGAGCTAGGGGCAGTTCTTAGATATTTTGATAATGAAGTACCAATTTTATTTAATAATGTAAAAGGATATGACATGGATTTAATTGGTGGGCTATATGGAAGTAGAAATATATTTTATGATTTAATGGATACAGAGAAGGAGAATAGGATACATAAAATCATAGATGCAATAGCCAATCCTAAAGAAGTAAAAAGAGTTAAAGATGGACCTATTAAAGAAAATATTATAAAAAAAAATATAGACATTATAAAATTATTACCAATACCAACATCTCATGAAAAAGACTCCTCAAGTTTTATAACAGCAGGTATGCTAATCGTAAAAGACCCTGAAACAAAAGACATACATATGGCAGTTAGACGATTTCAAATAAACTCAAAAACTAATATAAGTACTTTAATATCAGGTGCTTCACCTCACTTAAGAGAACTTATAAAAAAGAGTGAAGAAAAAAATAGGCCAATAGAATGTGCTGTAGTTTTAGGATATGATGCTGAGTATTTAATAGCCTCTCAAATAAGTTCTTCAAAATATGGACTCGACAAACATATGGTATATAGTGCTCTAAAAGGTGAGCCTCTAGAAGTGGTAAAGTGCCATAGTGTTGATATTGAAGTACCAGCTTACTGCGAAATAGTTTTAGAAGGGGAAATTGTACCTAATAAAAAAGTAGTAGAAGGACCTTTTGGAGAACTAATGGGATATTATGGTGAAGTAGCACCAAATCCAGTTATGGAAATAAAAACAATAATGCATAGAAATAACCCAATCTTCCAACATGCCTTCCCTTGTAGAGAAGAACATTTATCAAATGGACTAATAAGAGAAGCTGAAGTATACAGTTCACTTTGTAATGTAGTAGATGTTGAAGATGTAAATATAACAGTGGGTGGAGGATGTAGACTTCACGCAATAATAAGTATAAATAAAAAGAACGAAGGCGACGGAAAAAGCACAATATTATCAGCACTTGGAAGTAGTAAGGATATTAAACATGTAGTAATAGTTGATAAGGATGTAGATATATATTCTTATAAAGATGTAGAATTTGCACTAGCATCTAGGGTACAAGCAGGCGAGGACGTAGTTATAATTAAAAATTGTCTAGGAAGTGGACTTGAGGCATCTCATGTATATAAAGGTTTAAGTGATAAGATGGGAATAGATGCAACGAAGCCTTTAAATGAAACAAGCTTTGAGAGAGCTATAATACCAGAATATGAAAATATAGACATAAGTAATTATTTTTAGGAAAAGTAGTACCTAAAGAGAGGTGAATAGATTGCAAGCATTAGGAATAGTGGAAGTGAAAAGTTTAATAGGAGCTGTAGAAGCAGCTGATGCTATGTTAAAATCTGCAGATGTACATTTAGTAGATTTAGATTTTGTAGGCTCGGGCTTAGTAGCAGCAATAGTTAGAGGGGATGTTGCAGCAGTTAGTGCAGCAGTTGAAAATGGAAAAGAAAGTGCTAGTAAGATTGCAGAAGTAATTTCAACAAATGTAATAGCAAGACCACATAGTGAAGTAAGTAAAATATTATAGGTGGTGAAAAAAATGGCTAATTCACTAACTACAAGTATAATGAAAAACATATCTAAAAAATCAAATAATAATAATCTAAATAAATATAAAGAACAAAAAGAAAAAGTAGTAAACAATTTTAGAGATAATGAAGAAGAAATACTTAGAAGTATACTACATAAAAATAAATCTAAAACTGTTTTAACTTATTTTGATAATGAAGAAGAACATATAATCACAAATAAAAAAATAAATGAAAAAACTTCTATAAATGATTTAATATCAAAATCACATAGTAATTCTATCTTAAATAAGAAGGATGAAGTAGATAAACCTAAACAAAAAACAATTAAAAAAATTACTAGCTTAAGAGATTTAGCTAAATAGGGAGGAAGTATATGAGAAAAGCCCTAGGAATGATAGAAGCAATAGGTCTAACAACAGCGATTACAGCTTTAGATGGAGCCTGTAAAGCAGCTGATGTAACTTTAGTAGGATACGATAAAGTAATAGGAGTAGAAAAAGCCATAAGTGTAACCATTCACATAGCAGGTGAAGTGGCAGCAGTAAATGCAGCATTGGAAGCTGGAGTAATGGCAGGAAATAGAGTAGGAAAAATTATATCATCAAGAACCATAGCAAGACCTGATGAAGAAATAGATTTTTTAATGAATGAATTCAAAAAGAATTTAAAAGAAAAAGAAGAAAATAAAAAAATGGAGGAATAAGTTATGGGACAAGCATTAGGAATGATAGAAACTAAAGGATTAGTAGGGGCAGTAGAAGCAGCAGACGCAATGGTAAAATCAGCAAATGTTACATTAATAGGATATGAAAAAATAGGTTTTGGACTAGTAACAGTTATGGTAAGCGGTGATGTAGGAGCAGTTAAAGCGGCAGTGGATGCTGGAGCAGAAGCAGCAAAGAATGTTGGAGAACTTCATTCAGTTCATGTAATACCAAGACCACATTCTGAAGTAGAAAGAGTTTTACTTAATAAATAGTAAATGAACAATAAAAAGAGCTTAACTGAAAATATCTTAAAAAATATAGGAAAAGAAAACAAGACGAAAATTAGCAAAAATAATAACAAGAAAGAAACTAGAAATAGCAATATAATAGAAGCTAATAAAGAGTATAAAAATAGTATAGATAACAATGAAGTTAAGCTAGATTTAAATTCATTTATTATGGTTCCTACAAACCACCCTAGAATAAAAGAAATTATAGAAATATTAAATAGTAATACTACAAGAGAAAGTATTATAAAAGAAAGTATTGCAAAAGAAAACAATACTAAAGAAGTAATTACTTTAAATGAGGTTAAAGATAATTTAGTTAACAATAAAATAGAAGTAAGTAAAAATTCTATAATAACTCCATTAGCTAAAGACTATATAAAGGAAAAGAAAATTGAAGTAATTACTACTTTTGAAAAGTAGAGGAAAATATTATGAAAATAGGAAGAGTAATAGGCACGGTAGTAGCAACTAGGAAAGACGATTCACTAATAGGTAACAAGTTATTAATAACTCAACCCTTAAATTTTAATAAAGAAAAAGATGGATCTCCATTAATTGCTGTAGATGTAGTCGGTGCGGGAATTGGTGAATTGGTAATGTATACCGAAGGAACGGCAGCTAGAAATGCAGCAAAAAAGCCTAATTCTTCTATAAATGCAGCAATTATTGGAATTATAGATAACATAGACGTATGGGAGGAGTAATATTGAAATATATAAAGCAAGGGATGGAGTATAAAGAGTTAATAGATACTCTTATGAGTGATAAACACCATGCAGATATAGTTTTGTATGGTGGAAATGTAGTTAATGTACTAACAAGAGAAGTATACAAAGCAGATATAGCTATAAAGGGGAAATATATACTATTAGTTGGAGACTGTGAAAAATTAATAGGAGAAGATACTATAGTTGTAGATGTAAAAGATAAATATCTATCACCTGGGTTTATAGATTCTCATATGCATTTTGAAAGTAGCATGCTTACAATAACGGAGTTTTCAAGATTATCTATACCATCAGGAACTACAACTTTAATTGCAGACCCTCATGAAATTGGTAATGCACTAGGACCAGTTGGGATGAAGGCTATGGCAGATGAGGCAAGTGTTGTTCCAAATCATGTAAGATTGGTAGTACCAGCACTTACACCAGATTGTCCAAGTTTAGAAACAGCAGGAGTAGATATTAATTCAAAAGATATGGAAGACTTACTAAACTATAAAAATATTATAGGAATAGGTGAACTACAAGGCTTTAGTAATGCTAAACATGTATATAGAAATACTCCTGAGGTGATAACAGACTTATTAGCTTCAACTATGTATGCTAAAAGTATTGGAAAAGTTGTAGATGGAAATGCTCCAGAGTTATTTGGAAGTGAACTTGCTGCTCATATAATTTGTACAGGTGGAAAATGCTCTTGTCATGAGACCACTACAAAAGAGGAATGTGTAGAAAAGCTAAGACAAGGTGTATATGTATTTATGAGAGAAGGTTCTACTCAAAAGAATATGGGAGATTGTATAAAAGCAGTTACAGAAGAAAACTTAGACTCTAGAAGATGTATACTAGCAACAGATGATATGGTAGCAGAAGACCTAGAAAAATTAGGACATATGAACGAAATAGTAAAAAGAACAATAAAACAAGGAGTAAATCCTGTTGAAGCAATTCAAATGGTAACTATAAATCCAGCAACATACTTTGGTCTTGATGATAGAGGTGTATTATCACCATCTAAAGTAGCTGATATAGCGGTAATAAATGATTTAGAAGAGATGGACGTGGAAGCTGTTTTCATAGAAGGAAAATTAGTAGCAGCAGAAAGAGAGATTTTAATAGACTTACCAAAATACACTTATCCAGATAGTGTAAAAAACTCAGTAAAAAGAGAAAAACTAAGTGTAGAAGATTTAGAAATAAAAAGTGATAAAAAAGAAGTAATGGTTAGATGTATAATAGCAATATCAGACCAAAATCTAACTGAAACTTTAGAAGAAAAAGCAAATGTAAAAAATAAAGTAATAGAAGCTGATGTATCAAGAGATTTATTATATATAGCTTGTGTAGAAAGATACGGTAGAAACAATAACATAGGTAAAGCCTTTGTTAAAGGATTTGGTCTTAAAAAAGGAGCTTTTGCAGAAAGTGTTGCTCATGACACTCATAACATAACAGTTGTTGGAACTAACCTAAAAGACATGGTAGTTGCAGTTAATCGTGTAATAGAAATGGGTGGAGGAATAGCCGTTGTAAGTAATGGAAGAGTACTAGAAGATTTAAGATTACCAGTAGGTGGATTAATAACGGATGAACTTACAGGTAGTGAAGTTAGTGAAAAAATATCAAAATTAGAAAATATAGTTAATAAAGACCTAGGAGGAAGTTTACATGCTCCATTTATGCATCTATCTTTCTTAGCGTTATCAACTAGTCCAAAGTGGAAAATAACTGATAAAGGGCTTATAGATGTAAATAATTTTGAAATATTGAGCCCTATAATTGAATAGAAATGTATAAAAGCCTTCCTAACATAAATTTAAGTGGAAGGCTTTTGTATTAATAATGGAGGGGTATATGATTGATGAAGTTTATAAAGTCAAAACTATAGATGAAGCAATAAACATATTAGAATTAAAAGAGGATGTAGGAATTTTAAATGGTGGAACAGATTTAATAGTAAATATTAGAAATAATAAAAGTAATAAAAAAAAATTAGTTGATATAAGTGATATTAGTGAATTGAAAAAAATTCAAATTGAAGGTGATGTAATAAAAATAGGCGCAGGAGTTACTTTTAAGCAAATAATAAATAGTGACAAAATAAACAAAAACCTATCTGGACTAAAAAAAGCAGCGAATTCAATTGGTTCACCGCAGATAAGGTCAAGGGCTACTATAGGAGGTAATATATGCAACAACTCTCCAAGTGCTGATATAATGCCTCCATTATTAGCCTTAGAATGTAAAGTTATACTTCAAAGCAAAGATGAAACAAGAAAAGTATTATTAAGAGATTTATTATTAGATAAAAATAAAATAAATATAAAAGAAAATGAATTATTGACTTATATAGAAATAAATAAACTTAGAGAGAATCAAAGCTTAGGCTTTTCAAAACTAGGATATAGAAAATCACTAGCTATAGCAAAAATATCAGCTAGTGTTTATATAGATAAAGAAGATAATAAGTTTAAAGATGTAAAAATAGCACTAGGTGCTTTAAGTAATACAGCTATAAGAATTTATGAAGCAGAAAAGTATTTGTTAGGTAAAGAAATCTGCAAAGATAATATAAAGGAAGCATTGTATATTTTAGAAAATAGAGTAAGTAATAATTTAAAAGGTAGAGAAAGTGAATACTTTAAAAGTAATGCAGTATCAGGTGTTGTAGAAGATGCAATAGAAGAATGCTTAAATGATAGTGAGAGGGTGAAAATTTGAAAAATATAACATTGGATATAAATGATACTATTTATGAGATTAGTATTGAGGAAGAGGATAGATTAATTGATGTGATTAGAGAAAAATTAAAGCTTACAGGAACTAAAGAAGGCTGTGGTGAAGGTGAATGTGGAGCTTGTTCAGTTATTATAGATGGAGAAATAATTAATTCTTGTTTAGTGATGGCATTTCAAGTAGAGAATAAAAAAATTACAACTATAGAAGGAGTTAAAGAAGATTACTTAAAGCAATCCTTTATAGATGTAGGAGCAGTTCAATGTGGTTTTTGCACTCCAGGAATGATTTTAAGCGGTAAAGTTATACTAGATAATCATGAAAATCCAACAAAAGAAGTAATAAGAGAAGGAATATCAGGAAATTTATGCAGATGTACAGGATACAACAAGATTGTAGATGCAATATACAATACATCTAAGGTAAGGAGAGATAATTAGTGAACATAGTAGGTCAAAATATAAAAAGAGTAGATGCTCATGCTAAAGTAAATGGTAGGGCTATATACCCTCAAGATATATATCTAGAGAATATGTTATACGGTGTAACACTAAGATCAAGTAAACCTCATGCTTATTTTAAAATAAACCTTGAAAAAGCACTAAAAATAGATGGAGTAATAAGAATATTTACAGCTAAAGATGTTCCATACAATCATCATGGCGTGGTATTTAAAGACCATGAAGTATTTTGTAGGGAGAAGGTTAGAAGAGTAGGGGACCCTATAGCTTTTATAGTAGCTCAAACTGAAAAGATAGCAAAAAAAGCATTAGCACAAATAGAAGTAGAATACGAAGAACTTCCAGCAGTGTTTGACCCAGAACTAGCAATGAAAGAAGACAGTGTAAAGGTTCATGATAATGATAGCAATATAGTTCATCATTTTAAAATTAGAAATGGTAACGTAGACAAAGCATTTGAAGAAAGTGATATTATAGTAGAAAGAGAATATAAAGTTCCACAAGTAGATCATGTGTTTTTACAAACAGAAAGTGGAGTTGCAACTATAGACGAGGAAGACAATATATTAATTTATACAGCTACTCAATATCCTCATTATGATGTAATTGAAGTAGCAGAAGCTTTAGAAATAGAAAAAGATAAAGTGAAAATTATAAACTGTGCAGTTGGTGGAGCTTTTGGTGGAAGAGAAGATATAATGCTCCAAATACATTTAGGCTTAGCAGCAAAAGAACTAAAAAGACCTATCAAAACAGTCTATTCAAGAGAAGAATCCTTTCAAGCTCATTCAAAAAGACACTCAATGATAATGAAATACAAAAGTGGTGTAACAAAAGATGGAAAATTAAAAGCCTTAAAAGTGAATATAGTAGGAGATACAGGTGCTTATGCTTCTTGGGCTATAAACGTACTTAGAAAAGCAGGAGTACATGCAACTGGTCCTTATGAAGTGGAAAACGTATGGGTAGATAGCTATGCAGTGTATACTAATAATCCTTTTAGTGGAGCAATGAGAGGTTTTGGCGCTACACAAGTACCAGTTGCTTATGAGCAACAAATGGACATTTTGGCTAAGGAACTAAATATAGACCCTGTTGAATTTAGACTAAAAAATATATTTAAAAAAGGAAGTAAAACGGCCACTAATCAAATTTTAAATGAAAGCATAGTAATAGAAAAATGTATAAATGAAGTTAAAAAACATATAGACTTTAATAAAACAGGTACTGGAATTGGTGCAATGTTTTATGGTACAGGATATGGAAATGGATTTCCAGATATTTCAAATGCTAAAGTTGTGTTAAATAAAGATGGTAAAATAGAAATATATGTTGGAGCAACAGAGGTTGGTCAAGGGGCTAAAACTGTAATGTGTCAAATAGGAGCAGAAGTACTTAATATTAATGTAGATGATATTATTCTCATAAGTGAAGATACTTCAATAACTCCTGATGCTGGAACTGCAGCAGCAAGTAGGCAAACCTATAACACGGGCAATGCTGTGAAACTAGCCTGTGAAAAATTAAAAGATGAAATAAGCAAGAAATTTGATATAAATAATATTAGTTTAAAAGAGATTTATAAAAAAATTGACAAAGAAAGCTTAATTAAGGAGGCAACATTCATAGCAAGTACAACTACTATGGATGTAGAAAGTGGGATTGGTAATCCATATTGGCCATATACCTTTGGTGCTTGTGGAGTAGAAGTAGATGTTGATGAAAAGACTGGAGAAATAAAAATATTAAAAGCAGTAGTAGCTCAAGATGTTGGGAAGGCTATAAATCCAAACCTTATTGAAGGGCAAATTGATGGAGGATTTGCAATGGGGTTAGGATATGCGCTGATGGAAGATTTAAAGGTTATAGATGGAGAGATAAAAAATAAAAAGTTATCTAAATATTTAATACCTACATCATTAGATACAATAGATCTTATAAAAATAATAATAGAGGAGGAAGAAAGTAGTGGACCTTTTGGAGCTAAGGGAATAGGAGAACCTGTAATGGTATACGTAGCACCAGCTATATTAAATGCAGTAGCTAGTAAGTTAGGAAAAAGAGCATATGAAATACCTTTAACCCCTGATAAAGTTGTAAAACTTATAAAAATGAAAGATATTAAGGAGTAAAGTATGAACATCAACAGATTAATAGATTTAGCTATAAAAAATATAAAACCTCAATTAGTATTTAAAAATGCAAAGATAGTAAATGTATTTTCTCATGAAATAATAAGTGGAGATTTAGCAGTAGACGAGGGCATTATTGTAGGGATAGGGAATTATGATGGAGAGAAAAACATAGAGATAGATGGTAAATTTATAGTTCCAGGACTTATAGACTCTCACTTACATATAGAATCAGCAATGGTAACACCACAAGAATTTGCAAAAGCAGTTGTACCAAGAGGAACAACTACAATAATAGCAGACCCTCATGAAATAGCAAATGTATGTGGATTAGAAGGTATAGAATATATGTTAAAATCAAGTGAAAAACTACCTTTAGATGTTTACTTTATGTTACCATCTTGTGTTCCAGCAACAAATTTTGAAAATTCAGGTGCTATTTTAAAGTCACAGGAACTAGAAAAATATGTTAATCATCCAAGAATACTAGGTCTAGGAGAAATGATGAATTATCCTGGAGTTATATATAAAGATGAAGAAGTTATAAAAAAAATAAATATGGCACATGAAAATAGTAAAATAATAGATGGTCATGGACCAAATATGAAAAATGAAGAACTAAATGCATATATTATTAGTGGTGTGGCTACAGAACATGAATGTTCAACTGTTGATGAAATGATAGATAGAATAAGGCTTGGAATGTATGTAATGATTAGAGAAGGCTCAGCAGCTAGAAATTTAGAAACTTTGATAAGGGGAGTAAATAACTTTAATTATCAAAGATGTTTATTCTGTACAGATGATAGACACCCAAAGGACATTTTAAGTAGTGGACATATAGATAACAATGTAAGATTAGCAATAAAAAATGGATTAGATCCAATTACAGCGATTCAAATAGCTACCATAAACTCATCCAACTGTTATAATCTAAAAAATGTAGGGGCAATAGCACTTGGATATAAAGCAGACTTGTTGATTATTGATAATTTAAAGGATTTTAATATTGAAGAAGTTTACAAAGATGGAGAACTTGTTGGAAAAAATAAAGAGGCTTTATTTAAGACTAAGGAACTATATATGCCAAATGTGTTAGAAACAGTAAAGATAGGGGAAATAAAGAAGGAAGACTTATCAATAAAACTAAAGGAAGACATAGTAAATGTTATTAGACTATTACCACATAATTTAATAACAGAGAAAGTTAGTAGAAAAGTTGATACAGAAAATAATGAATTTAAATACAATGAAAAACTAGATATATTAAAATTAGTAGTAGTTGAAAGACATAAAAGCACTGGAAATATAGGTCTTGGTTTAGTTGAAAACTTTAATTTGAAAAATGGAGCAATAGCTTCTACTATAGCTCATGACTCACACAATATAATTGCTGTTGGTGATAATGATGAAGATATATTAAAAGTAATAGAAAAAGTTAAAAATATAGGTGGTGGAATAGCTATAGCATCTAAAAATCAAATTCTAGATAGTTTATCACTTCCAATAGGAGGTATTGTAAGTGATAAAAGTATAGAATATGTAAATGATAAGTTAGAGAAAATGTTAGATATAGCATACAACAAATTAAATGTAAGTCAGGAGATAGATCCATTTATGACACTATCATTTTTAGCATTACCAGTAATTCCACAAATAAAACTAACAGATAAAGGGCTATTTGATGTAATTAAATTTGATTTTATAGAAATATAAAAAATAAATTATAAATAATGAAGATTGAACTTATAGACCACATACAAGTTCAATCTTTTATTATTTATAATAAACAATGTAAATGTATTAAGTTAAAAAATATAATAAATTTTGTAATAAAACATATTATTTATATAAAAAAAATTTTACAAAATATTTATTGAAAATCATAGTAAAAAAGAGTTATATTAGAAGTATAGTATACTAGGATATTCATCAAATAGATACAAAACAAGTTTTCTATTAACTGACGTTATTATTTTAATTATCACATCAAAACAATAAAAGGGAAGGAGAAATTTAAAATATAAATAGGTAACTCATTAATAGTAGCATTAAATTTAAAGGGGCGGTTAAAATGGGCAAGCAAAAAGAAAAAAAGAATTACAATAGTATAAGAAAAAAAGTTGCTGTTTTGAATATGTTTTCTATAATTACTAGTTGTGTAATATTAGGAATAGCTGCAATATTTTTAAATTATGGAGTAATAAATAATGTACTAAAAAGTAATATTACGCAGACAACATTACAAGCATCAAATAATGTTACACAAAAAATTAAAAGTTACAAAGAAGTTGTATATCAAATAGGTTTAATAACAGAACTATCAAATCCTAATATTAAGATTGAAGAAAAAGAAAAGGTTTTACAAGAACAAATAAATTTACATGGCTTTGTAAATGGAGAGATACTTAATATTAATGGAGATAGCTATATAGATGGAAAAAACTACAGTGATAAAGATTTCTTTAAAGAAGCTTTAGCAGGTAAAAGTTATATAAGCGATTCAAATACTGAAGACGAAAAAAATAAAATTAACTTTAAAATTTCAGCACCAGTGTGGGAAAATGGAAAATCAGGAAGTAAAGTTGTTGGTGTAGTATGCTTTACACCAAATGAAAATTTCCTAAATGATATAGTAAAAGAAATAAAGATAAGTACTAATGCATATTCTTACATCATAAACAATAAAGGAACTACGATAGGATATGAAGATGCAAGCTTAGTGGGCGTTGAAAATACAATAGAAGAATCAAAAACAAATAAGGATAAACTTTCTTATGCACAAGCTGATCAAAATTTAATAAATGGTAAAAGTGGATTTGAAACAATAAAAGAAGATGGTAAAAAGTACTTTTTAAGCTATACACCAGTAAAAGAAAGTAATGGATGGGGAATAGGTATAGCAGCACCTAAAGGTGATTTCTATGGAAGTTTATATAACTCAATTGGTATTATAATAGTATTATCATTATTCTTATTTATTATGTTAAGCTATATTGTAATAAAAAATACAAAAAATATGGGAAGACATTTAGAACTCTGTAGTGAAAAAATAGAAAAACTATCTAAAGGAGATTTGAATTCTGAGGATCTGATAATAAATAGAGATGATGAAATTGGTTTAGTAGCAGATTCTACTAACAAAATAGTAAATGATTTTAGAGAGATAATTAAAAGTTTAATAGATGTATTAAGTGAAATAAGTATTGGTAATTTAAATATAAAATTAGATAATGAGAAGTTAGATAAATTATTTGTTAATGATTTTAAACCTATATTAGATTCAGTAAATAAAATAGTGGATGATTTAAATGAAACTTTATTACATATAAATATATCTGGAGAAGAAGTTGCTAATAGTTCAGAACAAGTATCTCAAGGAGCACAAATACTTTCCCAAGGAGCTATTGAACAAGCAAATGCAGTGGAAGAATTATCACAAACAATAAATGAAGTTTCAATTAAGATAAATCAAACAGCACAAAATACTATAGAATCAAAGCAAATATCATTACAGTCAAGCAAAGCTACTGAAATAGGAAAAAAACAAATGGAAGAAATGATAAATGCAATGAATGAAATTAGTTATGCCTCAAATGAAATTAGTAAAATAATAAAAAATATTGATGATATAGCATTCCAAACAAACATATTAGCACTTAATGCAGCAGTAGAAGCAGCAAGAGCAGGAGAAGCTGGAAGAGGATTTGCAGTAGTAGCAGACGAAGTAAGAAACTTAGCTTCAAAAAGTGCAATAAGTGCAAAAAATACAGCCGCTTTAATAAAAGAAGCACTAGTTGCAGTTAACAATGGAACAGAAATAGTTACACAGACATCAAAATCACTTGATGAAATAGTACAATATGTAAATACGTCAACAAAAATTATGGAGAATATAGCAAATGCAAGCGAAGAGCAAGCTCAACATATTACACAAATAAATACAGGTATAGAACAAATTTCAAATGTTGTTCAAGCGAATTCAGCTACATCACAAGAAAGTGCAGCTGCAAGTGAACAATTACTAAGCCAGGCACAAATATTAAAAGAGCAACTTGATAAATTCAAACTAAAACAAAAGTTTATAAAATAAGATTTATATAAATTTAATTACAGAATAACTCCTAATTACTCATATATTTTTTGATTAATACGAAATATTATAAAATTTGGTATAAAAATGAGTAGAAGCCATAAAATAAAAAATGAGAAATATTAGGAGGATTATAATGAATATTCAATATGTACAAGGCAAACCATTGTTTACAACAATAAACAAAGATAAAAAACAATATTCATATTTGGCAGAGAATTTAGAAACGGATGTATGTATAATAGGTGGAGGTGTTACAGGAGCTATAGCATCATATTATTTTAGCAAAAATAATATAAAAACAGTTTTGCTTGAAAAGAAAAGAATCGCACACTTAAGCACTAGTGTAACTACATCACTTTTACAATATGAATTAGACGATAATTTATCCGAACTTCAAGAATACACAACAATAGAGAATTCTTTAAAAGCTTATAATTTAGGTATCAAAGCACTTAAAGAGATAGAAGACTTCATTGATGCATATGAAAATAAATGTGATTATAAAAAAAGGGATACACTATTATATACCTCAAAAAAGAATGAAATAAATAGTATTAAGATAGAGTATGATTTGAGAAAAGAAAATGGACTAGGTGTGGAGTATATTGATGAAAATACTAATAAATTTAGCTTTGATTTAAAAGCTGGTATAATATCAAAAAATGGTGGAGCAGAAATAGATCCATATAAATATACAAATCAATTACTAGAGGTATCTTATAGTATGGGTTCAAAAATATATGAAAATACAGAAGTTATAGAGATAAATCATTATGATGATTATATAGATGTTATAACTGAATTTGGATGTAAAGTAAAAGCAAAAAAAGTAATAGTTGCAACTGGGTATAATACCTCATTATTTACAAATAAAAACTTTGCTACTAAAACAACTACCTTTAATGTAGTTACAAAACCTGTTTCTAATTTTGATGGATGGGTAGATAAAATACTTATAAGAGACAATTGTGATCCTTATAATTACCTAAGAACTACAATAGATAATAGGCTAATAATTGGAGGAGAAGATGTTTCTTTTATACCAGGCATATTTGATGAAAATCTAGCAAATAAAAAATATGATATATTAGAAAATAGATTAAAGTCTATGTTTAAATATATTAATAACATAGAAATAGATTTCAAGTATTGTGGTACTTTTGCATCCACACCTGATAATTTAGGATTTGTAGGACCAGATAAGAAACACAAAAATCTCTGGTACTTATTAGGATATGGGGCAAATGGAATTTTATTTGCAATATTAGGAGCAATGATGCTAAGTGATTTATATAATAACATACCAAATAAAGATATAAACTTATTTAAAGTAGATAGATTTGATAATTAATGTAATTGAATCTTGTAAAGATAAGTACCTGTAAAAATAACTAACAAAAATGATATAAATTTACTTATATAGTATTAAAAAGATCCTATGTAGTAGACACACATAAAACGTGTCTATCTAAATAGGATCTTTTATAATTATTATTGAATAAATAAATCTATTAACTCATCACTAGATAAATTCTTTAAAATACTGCTATTACCCAAATTATCATTGATAATATCTTCAATAAGTTCTTTTTTTACTTCTTGTAAACCAAGAACTTTTTCTTCGACAGTATCTTTAGCAATAAGCTTTATAACATTAACAACATTTTTTTGACCAAGTCTATGAGCTCTATCACTTGCTTGGTCTTCAACCGCAGGATTCCACCAAGGATCAAAATGGATAACCATACTTGCACTAGTTAAATTTAATCCTGTACCACCTGCTTTTAAAGAAATTAAAAACACCTTAGCATCATTAGTATTATTAAACTCATCTACTAATTTTACTCTTTCTGAGGCCGGTGTTTTTCCATCTAAGTAGAAATACGGTATATTATTATTCTCAAGTTCTTTACCAATGGTTTTTAATACGCCTGTAAATTGAGAAAATATAAGTATTTTATTATCGTTAGATTCTTCGATTAATTTCAATGTAATATTAAGTTTAGAGTTTTTTCCGTTATAATTCTTTACCATTAGCTCAGGAATTAAACACATTTGTCTTAGTTTAGTTAAATAAGAAAATACAGTTATTTTATCTTGATTAGATTCTTTAATTTTATTTTTAATTACTTTGACAAAGCCATTATATACCTTTCTATGATCCTTGCCTAATTCAACAAAGAACTTTTGCTCAATTTTATCAGGTAATTCTTTTATAACTTCTTTCTTAGTCCTTCTAAGCATAAAAGGCTTAATTAGTTTTTTTAGATTAGTAAGATTATTTGAATCTTTAATAAAAACTTGTTGGAACTTAGACTCATTAAATAAATAGCCAGGCATAATAAAATCAAAAATAGACCAAAGTTCTGTCAAATTATTTTCTACAGGTGTACCTGTTAAAGCAAATCTAACCTTAGCATTAATGTCTTTTACAGTTTTTGAACTAATAGATTTAGGGTTTTTAATCTGTTGAGCTTCATCTATAATACAATAATCAAAAGTTATACCTTGGTATTTTTCTAAATCATTTTTTAAAGTTCCGTAGGTAGTAAGAATTACATCATAATTATTAATTTCATTAATGATGGTATTTCTTTGTTCAATACCATTATATGCAAGTCCAATTTTTAGAGTTGGAGCAAATTTTTCAAATTCATTTTTCCAGTTATAGATTAATGCTGTTGGAGTTATTACTATACTTTTCTTATTTTGTTGAGATAATAAGAATGTTATTATTTGGATAGTTTTACCTAAGCCCATTTCATCAGCAAGTATACCACCAAAGCTATATTCACTCAAAGTTCTAAGAAACTTGTATCCACTTATTTGATAGTCTCTAAGAGTTGCATTTAAATTTGCAGGAACTTCATAATTTATTTGTGATAATTGATGATGTTTTTCAGTAAGTTCACTGATATAGTTTTTACCTTTTATAAAACTATAATCATTATCTTCAAGGATTTGTTCAATAAACAATGCCTTAATTTTAGGTACCTTTATATTTTCGATATTTTTATTAATTCCTAAGATTTCTAAAAACTCTAAAGCTTTAAAAATATTATTTTCCCTTAAATCTAAATAATCTCCATTTTTAAGTCGATACATTTTTTTATTTTCTTTAAAAGAATTAAAAATATTTTTATACTCACTTTTATCTATTCCACTAATATTAAAATCTATTCCTATAGATTCATCACATACATTAGTTATCTCAATACTAATTTTTGATGATATTACTTTACTTTCTTTATTTGGGGGAGTTTGTGTTTTTAAGCTTTCAAGTCCTTTAAGTACTATAGCTACAATATGTGAGCATATTTGAGGTTTGTTACTCATAGATACACAGTCAGAGCAATCACAACTCATACTAGTAATTACTCTAGTATTTGTATTTATTGTTATCATAGAGGTATTGTTTTGCCCATAACCTTCACCTCTAACACTTCCGTAAAATGTTGCTACTTCGCCATCTACTTTAGCATAGTTGTTATAGACTGAATCTCTCTTATAACTAGCAAATCCTCGTGTAAATCTATTTTTATCTGTTTTGTCTTTTAATATTTCTTCTATTATAACTAAATTCATTTTTTCACCTTGCTTTCATTGTCTAGATTTATTATATACAAAAATAGGTATAAAAAGCATTTATTTTAAACAATTTAAAGAAATTGTAAGTGACTAAATTGTAATGTTGTATCTATTTCCTAAAAATAGTACATTGGGTATAATAGTTTATATAAACAAATAAGGAGAAACATATGTTAAATATATTGATAGTAGAAGACGATAGCACAATAGCTTTTAGCATGAAGTATGCCCTAGAAGGTGAAGGTTACAAAGTAGATAGTGCTAAGGATATATAAATTGCAAAAAATAAATTAAATGAAAATAACTATGACTTAATTTTGTTAGATGTAATGTTACAAGATGGAAATGGATTTAATACTATGGTAATGTAGTGGTTGCCCAATAACACTACATTATCAAAAATATGGTAAGGTGAGTTGAGCCAGTGCAGAAAATCAACAGACACAAGGAGGGTATTTCTCTAATTACACCGTTTGTACTTGTGTTGCTAGGTGACTACCACCACGAAGGGTAGGAGAGGAAAATCGTCTTATATGGTGACATATAAGAGTAGTATTCTTTACTTGTTAAATCAAGTTGTAAGGGCGAGGACTATGTAAAAAGAATACAATAATTGAGCAAGATAGCCCCTTGCTTTAGCTATGGGGTGGAATTGCTCGGTCTTGAACTTGATTAAACAGGTATAGAACACTCACCTTGAATATAGTTTTCTATGTAGTATATAATAAACAATATAGAAAGTG
>NZ_JBOFOR010000258.1:0-3139 GCF_051659545.1 Romboutsia sp.
CTTTCAAATGTAAGCTTATCAAAAGCATCTATTTCTTCACTTACGTGAACATGATATGAGTTTGTATAGTACATTCTATCTGTTACATTTTTTATTTCTCCAAATTTTTGTTTATCTATTCTACAGAATCTTGATGTTAAACTTTCTCCTGGTGTCCCATATAGTCCAAATCCAAGTCCTGTTTCTTTTTTCCATGTTTGACAAGCATTGTTTAGATATTCCATTACTTTTATAGCAAACTCTTCTCCTTCTTTAGTGGTATGAGATACACCTAATATTGCTTGAGTCATTTCGTGTATCCCTACATATCCTAATGATAGTGTTGAGTATCCGTCTTTTAATAATTTATCTATTTTTTCACCCTTTTCAAGTCTTGCTATACCTCCATGTTGCCAGTGTATTGGAGATACATCTGATGTTGTTCCTAATAGTAGGTTATGTCTAACCATTAAGGCTTCTTTGCAAAGCTTTAATCTTTCATCTAATACTTCAAAGAACTTATCCATATCTTTATTTGCTGTTAATGCTACTTGTACTAAGTTTAATGATATTACTCCTTGATTAAATCTTGAATACCATTTATATTCTCCATTTTCATCCTTCCAAGGACTTAAGTGCGATCTACAACCCATGGGTGGGAAGGTATTACCTTCATAATTTTTTCTCATTATCTTAGCACTTTGATAATCCGAGTTGTCCTATATTTCTATAGGCCCTGACTATATCATATTCTTATATACTTTTACCATATATAAGAACCCTCGCACTTCCATTTAATGAGTTTCACATTAAATGTACTCTACTCATTTATTCACTAAGAGTTTTCTTCTTAGTTATACTTTCGATAGTCGATTAAGTTTCTATTGTATAAAATATCTTCCATGTGTTTAAATATAATCTATTTTGTTCTATTGATTGATATAAAGATGTATGTTTTCCATCAAAATATTCATTTGCTAAACGTGTTAATGATTTTGACTCAATAATTTCTTTTGTAATGATATTTACTGCCATAACTGGATATATTTTTTCTTTATTTTCTGCGTTAATTGACATTGGTACAAACCTTATATTGTCTTTTTCATATCCTTTTGAATTATCTATTCTATCTACACTTAAATTATTTTCACCATAAATATCATATGCCTTTTTATATAGATTGTAGCAACTATTTACATATTCAGTATAATCATTGAATTTAAATTTATCTTTATATCTAATATAATCTTTTGAATTTGGATTACAACATCTTTCTTTTGCGTATCTATAAAATGCTCTAAACTGATTAAGTTGTTTTTCGTTTAACTCACATTTTATTATGTCATTAAAATACTTTGAACAAGCTTCCGTATGAAGATTACTAGTTTCTTTTAACTGTCTTCTCATGGAGTTTAAAGTATTTGTTTTGATAGCTCCACATATTAAACATTTATAAGTACAGCTATATTCATCTATATCTATTATTTCTATATTAATATTTTTATAATTTGATTTTATATATTTACACATAGTTATATTTTTTCTCATATCAGTATTATCTCCTTCTTATTAAGAAGATTTTTATACAATAGCTTACCACAGGATTAGCATATCTTTTACGACTTAGCTTTCCCTGTTAGCATAATCATTAAGTATCATTTCCTATACCTACTCTACGTCGATTATACACCCTAGTTTTAGGTCCACGAGGTTTTCTCAATATATTTCTATATTAAGGCCCAATCTATTTTTTAGGCACTAATCTCTTAGTATTGCACTCTGCCGCAAGCTTTGTAACGTAGTCATATTTACCACCTTCTAAGCAGTTATGCTCATCTAGTAAGTATACTAACTTAGGGAATTCTTCTCCAATTTCTTGACCTTTGTAGTTTTTCATTCCTTCTAATCTTTGTTTTATCATTTCTTCACAGATTAGAGCCATTTCTCTTTCATACTCATGCCCTTCCTCTATTTCTAAGTAAATAGTTGAAAAGGGGGACTGACCATTACTTGTATATAATGTGCTTAATTGGTATCTTAATGTTTGTATACCAGATTTTAACTCTTCTATCATTCTATCTTCTGAAACTTGTTTAGCCACTTCTTCAGAGAATTTCTCTTTATAGATATTATAATACTTATCATAACTTCTTCTTAAAAATGGTGCTATATGCTTTATCGTTATAGTATTTCCACCATATTGCCCACTAGCTATTTGAGCTATTATTTGAGTTACTATTGTACATGCTGTAGTAAAAGTCTTTGGTGACTCTATTAATTTGTTATTTATAACTGTACCATTTTGTAGCATATCTTCTAAATTTATAAGCATACAATTATGTATGCTCTGCATTGCATAATCCATATCCATATCCTCTTATATTTCTATAAGTACTGACTATCTCATCATCTTCTTAAAGATGCCTTGCGCTTCCATTGGTGCTAAACTCCAATGTACTTGGGCTACACTCATCCCCCATTAGTCGATACACTTTATTTCAGTTTCTATGATTTTTAGAGTTTCATATTTTAGATGTCTTTTAAATTTAGGATCCCAACAATTATTTAAAATTTTATCAGTAACAGTTTTTGATAGAGAATATTTATTTGTCATAAATTTATATAAATTAACCTTACCAGGAATTTCATTAAATTCATCATTATAAGCAACAGTATACACATTTTTTATTAATGCTTTAGATATATTATCTTTTCTTTCTTGTGTAAAAACTACTCCTGTTGATTTTATTCTGCATTTTTCTCTTTTTTCTTCACTTGCTACTGTATTTTTTAATTTTTTACTTATTTGTTTCCTATGTTCTTCAGAAATTACTTTTCCTTTATGCGTAATGCTTATCTTTAATCTAGCTTCTAGAGAATGTGTTTTGCCATACATTGGATTTCTTTCACCTGATAAATTTCTTTCTTTCATCAATTTACTCAATTTATCACTTCTATCTTTAGAATGATAATTCCCAGTATGACCTCCTACGCCTCCATTATGAAAATTTGTTTTAGCTTGATTTATAGACCTATAATATTCAATTCTTTTAATTTCCAAATCACATGCTTCTTTATCTGTAAGATTTTCTTTATATAATCTTACAGATACATTATCTTTTTCTTTATTAATTATATTGATAAAATATTGATTTCTTCT
>NZ_JBOFOR010000259.1:0-19195 GCF_051659545.1 Romboutsia sp.
TTACCTAGCTTGTGGCATAACAGATCTTAGAAAAAGTATAGATGGATTAGTATTAGAAGTTCAAAATGGTCTAAAATTAGATCCTTTTGAAAAAGCACTGTTTGTATTTTGTAACAGGCAACAAAATAGAATTAAGATATTACATTTTGATGAAGGGTTTTGGTTATATTACCATAGAATTGAACATAATAAGCTAAAATGGCCTATGACAAAGGAAGAAGCAATAAAAGTTAATAAAGAAGAATTAAGTTGGTTATTGAAAGGATATGAAGTTAGAACAATTTCAAAATTCAAACCTGTAATTCAAAAAAATACCTACTAATAAACAATGTCAAACCCTTGGAAAACCAAGGGTTTTGTGGTATAATAACAGTATATTATATATGAGAGGTCAGTTAATGAAAAATTTAAATATAGATAATCAAATTGATAATATTACTAAGAATTTAATTTTAAGTATGGAAAAAGAAATAGAGACTAGAGATAAAGAAATAGAATCTAAAGATAAGGCTATTCAATCTAAAAACAAAGAAATTGATATTTTAAAAAACGAATTGGAATTTTTAAAAACTCAACTTCTAAATAAAAATAAGAAGTTATTTGGACAATCTAGTGAGCAAATAGATTCAAATCAAATATCTTTATTTAATGAAGCAGAAAAAGAAAGTGATTTAAAACAGGCGGAGCCTACAGTAGAAGAAATAACATATACTAGAAATAAACCAGCTAAAAATATAGGTAAAAAAGATAACCTATCAAATCTAGAAATTGTAACTATAGAACATAAGCTATCAGAAGAAGAAACTATATGTAGTGAATGTAATTCTTCTTTAGTTGAAATAGGTAAAAAAGAAAAAAATATACTAAAATATATACCAGCGAAGCTTTACATTGAAAGACATGTTACATATAGCTACGCTTGTAAGTCATGCGAAGAAACTACTGGACAAGCAAATATAACAACTACTAAATCTCCAGCTACGTTACTACACAAAAGTATGGCATCAAATGAAATACTAGCACATTCAATGTGTTTAAAATATTTATATGCATTGCCATTATATAGGCAAGAAAAATATTTCAAAATGCTAGATGTTAATCTTTCAAGGCAAACTCTATCAAACTGGATGCTCGGTGCAGCAAATGAACTTGGTGTTGTATATGATTTAATGAAAAAACAACTTCTAGAATCAAGTTATATACAAGCAGATGAGACCACACTTAAAGTTATCGATGATAAAGGTAGAGAGTCTAAATCTAAAAAATATATGTGGATGTATAAAACTGGTGGAAATGAAGATTCTATCATTTTGTATGACTATCAACAAACTAGATCAAGTTCTTGTCCTAAAGCATTTTTAGGAGATTATTTAGGATACCTTCAAACTGATGGATATGCTGGGTATAATAAAGTTGAAAATGCTAAAAGGGTATACTGTCTAGCACATATACGTAGAAAATACTATGACATAGTATCAAACCTAGATAAAGAGGCCCTAAAAAAATCAAGAGCAATAATAGGGTTTAATTATTGTGAGAAAATATATGCAATTGAAAAAGAGCTAAGAGAGAGCTACTGTGAAAGAGATGATTTCTTTGATATTAGATATAAAGAAAGATTAAAACGAACGGCTCCTCTTCTTGATGAATTTGAACAATATACTAAAGTTGAAATAGAAAATGCATTACCTAAAAGTCCGTTAGGACAAGCATTAGATTATACTAAAAAACTTCTACCTAGAATGAAAGCTATTTTAGAAGATGGTTCTTTAGAAGTTGACAATAATGCAGCTGAAAGAGCTATAAAGCCATTTGTAATTGGAAGGAAAAATTGGCTATTCTCTAATACAGGAAGAGGTGCAAGATCAAGTGCTACTATTTATAGCATAATTGAAACTGCTAAAAGCCATGGACTTTCAGTAGAAAAGTACTTAGTTTATTTAATGGATGAGCTATCAAATGGAACAGCTTCAATAGAAAATGCAATGCCTTGGTCTAAACTTCTACCAGAATATCTAAAAATACAGTCAAAATAGTTTTCACATTTAAATATAAAATTGTAGCCAATAGCAGTAGAAATCATATTTCTAAACTATTGGCTTTATTATACCAATTTTAAATTATATATGTTAGGCGTCAATTTTTTTACGCTTACCACTATCTAGAGCAACCATATGGTTGTACACATTTATAAAAAATATAGTACATATGATAAGATAATTAATGAAAAAAATGGTAAAATATATAGTGATAAATAAAAAAAGAGGGGTATTATGAAAAATTATAAAAAAAATATAGCAATTCTATTAGCTTCAGTGGTAGTGTTTGGTAATTCTGAGACGAAAGTTATTTCAGCATTAGGAACAAATAATTCAAAAGAAAAGATTATTATCAATGCAGATAGTAAAGAACAAACAATAAAACCTATGGACACAGAACAGCTAAGTAACTACAAACAAAGGCTTATCTATGAAAATAGAATTGCTCCAGAAAAGCCATATGTTACAAGTATAAAAAAGTCAGAAGTTACTACAGGTACACAATATTATGCAGAGGTATCAATAGTAGGTCAAGCGCGAGCAGGAAGTACTGTATATGCTAAATTAGGAACAGCAGAGGCGTCATATACTGTAGGTGACACTGAAAGATTTGGATTTAATATAAAAACATACAATAAAGATATTACGGTTGAATTATATACTGTAGATTCAAAAGGTCAAAAATCAGAGAATACTTTTGTTAGGGTAACATCAGGTGGAGATTATATAATAAACAATGGCACTACTACAAATACAGTACCAACTATTATAGCTAAAGATATAATAGTTAAACCAGGCACTATATTCAACCCACTAGATTATGTCAAAGTTGAAGATAAAGAAGATGGAGATATCTCTAAAGATATAGTAGTAGTTGAAAATACAGTAGATGCTTCAGCAGAAGGAGTATATAAAGTTATTTATACTGTAAAAGATAGCGATGATAACATAGCTATAAAAGAAATAAAAGTAACCGTAGGGTATGAACTAGTAATAATGAATAGAGTACCAGAAATAACTGCAACTGATGTAGTATTAAGAATAGGAGATCTATTTAATCCATTAAGTATAGTAAGCGCAAAGGACTATGAAGATGGAGATATAAGTAATAGCATTGAAATACTAGAAAATACAGTAGACACAACAAAAGTAGGCACATATAAAGTAGTATATAAAGTAACTGATAGTGAAGGAGCAAGTTCTAAAAAAGAAATAAATGTAGTAATAAACAATTTATTTACAACATTTGCTGTAAATAGTATCAACAATAAATCAATAACACTCATCGGAAATGGAATAAGTGGTGCAACTGTAACTGCATATGTAAATAATAAACAAATAGGAAATGTGACAACTGTGGATGTACTTGGTAGATATAAAATAGATATACCACAACAATTAGCAAATACAATTATAGTAGTAAAAATGAGAAGGTCTGGATATGAAACAGAGCAGACAAACTTAAAAGTAAATGAAGTAGCATCTAAATACAATAAACTGTTGACAAAGGATATATATAAATATGATGTAGGTAAAGATAATCATTTAACATATATAAATGGAAAAGGATATTCACAGTATTCTTATCTGAACACAAGTGGGAAATATGCGTTTACACCAAGTTCATGGATGAAAGCAGCAGGACTAGAGGTAAGTATGCCAACAAGTAGCAATGGATACATGATGAAGATAGATAATCCTTACATAAAAAAATATGAAGATACAATAAAACAGATAAATGAGTATTTATAATGAAGAAATAATTTTTTCTATGACTATTTTTCATATTTATTCATAAAATATGAAAAATAGTTATACAGTAATTGACTAAAAATAACATTATACTATATAATTATTATATAACTGCAGACAATATATGGTATGAAGCAAGTTAATGAGTAGACAGAGGAGGAGATATATTGAGGAGAAATTTAAATAGGAAAATAAAGAAAATGGTGATTTGTGGAATAGTATCAATGACGCCAATAATTTTTAATGTAAATGTAGCAAATGCAGATTCAGGTCTAGAAAATGAACTATCGACTCTCATAAATAAATACAATGGACAAGATATAATAGTTGAAAATGGAATATCTTTAAGAAAAAATGAAACTTTAGATTTATCTATGTATTCTGGATGGGAAATGTCAAATGAAGAAACTGTAGATATAAATAAAAAGGGTATCGTTACACCAGAATCAGAGGGTACAGTATTCTTAAGTAATGAAATAAATGGAAAAGTTCATATAATAGAAATATATGTGTCAGATGGAAGTGTAGTTAGAAGTACTTTATCAGAAACTAAAAATCTTGATAGGGATTATTATAAAGTATTTATAGATGCAGGGCATGGAGGCACTGATCCTGGAAATGTAAGCTATGGATATGATGAAAAAAAATTGAACTTACAAATAGCAAAATTAGTTGAGACTAAGTTAAATGCAAAAAATATAAAAATAGAAGTTATGATGAGTAGGTCAACAGATAAATACTTAACATTAAAAGATAGAGCAATTATGGCTAATGAATATGGCTCAGATGTGTTTGTGTCAATTCATAACAATGCTTATACAAGTTCATCTGCAAATGGTATAGAAACTTTCTATCATACTAACAAAGCAACTCATAAACCACTTGCAAGTGAAATTCAAACTAATGCAATAAAAGAATCAGGAGCAAAAAATAGAGGGGTTAAAGATGCAAACTATGCAGTATTAAGAGAGACTAATATGACATCTGCATTATTTGAAGGTGGATTCATGACTAATCAAGCAGAATTGAACAAATTGACTGATCCATCATATCAAAATAAATTAGCTACGGCTATAGCAAATGGAATAGAAAAATATTTAGTAGAAAATATAAAATTAAATCCAACTAAGCCAGAGGAACTACCAGTTATAAGTACAGCTGAAGTAACAGCAAGTGCGCTGAATGTAAGAAGTGGGTATGGAGAAAATTACAGTAAAATAGGATCGTTACCAAAGGGAACTAAAGTGGAAATAGTAGCTACTAAAAATGAATGGCATAAAATTAAATTCAATGGGGGCTATGGTCATGTATCAGGAAGTTATGTGAAAATTTTAAATGATAATGAAACTCCTGAACTTATACCACCTATAGTACCATCAACAAAAACAATAACTAGCGATATATACAAGTATGATGCAGGTAAAGGAAACTATTTAACGTATATAAATGGAAATGGATATTCTCAATACTCATACTTAAATAGAAGTGGAAATTACGCATTTATACCAAGTTCTTGGCTAAAGGCAGTTGGATTAAATGTAAAAATGCCAACAACTGAAAATGGATATATAATGCAAATAACAAATCCATATGTAAAGATGGTAAAAGAAGCAGAAGATATATTAAATAAAGCTAAGTTAGGAAGAATATATCCTGAAGAAATAAAAAAGGAATTAAATATTATTAAAAGTTCTGTAGATCAAGGTAATCAAAATACATCTGTCAAATCAACTCCAAAAAGAACTCTTACAACTGATATATATAAGTATGATGCAGGCAAAGGAAAGTATTTAACGTATATAAATGGTAAGGGATACTCACAATATACATACTTAAATACAAGTGGTAATTATGCATTTGCACCGAGTTCTTGGATAAAAGCTGCAGGAGTAGATATAACAATTCCTACAAGTAGCAATGGATACATGACAAAAATAAATAATCCATATATGAATACGTACAATAATATAGTTAGCCAATTAAATGAATATATACAATAGCAAAACTCCCTAAATTTTTAGGGAGTTTTTTACATTTACACCCAGTTAATAGACAGTAGAATCAGGACTTAATGTAACCATGCAAAATAGATGATCTATATATACACATATAATGGAAGTATGATAAACTAATAGAGTAAAACAATTAAAGGGGGAATTTTTATAATGCATATAAATAAAATACAGTCAATAGTGCTTGCAATGGTTATAGTATATACTTCGTGCCCATGGAACATAGTAGAGGCTTATTCCAAAAATACCAACACTAATATTATAACTAATACAGTTGGTCAACTATACGAAAAACAAAAAACAATCATTCCTAAAAACTATAATTTAGATGAAGAATTAGATATGCCAAAAGAGGTAAAAGATGACTTAAAGGCTCTATATAATATAAAATATTTAAAAACAAAAACAAGCTCTAAGTATGAAATTGCACTAGCATATGAAAATGGAGATTACGCATACGTAGATAATTCGGATGATATTAATGCTGCAATTGAAATGGCAGATAATATGCAAAACAAGGTAAAAAGTAATGTAATACCAGTTGTAATAAATAAAGATGGAGTGGTAGTGTATGCAACTGAATCCATAGGAAAGATAGTTAAAATAATTGATGGTAGGCCAGTGGTGGAAGGTGATAGTGACTATAGCAAATATACTGCAAATATATATAAAACAGCAACATCAACAAGCTCTTTTACCTATATAAATCATTCCTATATAGATGATGCTCCTATTATAGAAAATAATGGTAAAAGAAGTAAAATACAAGTGAATGGTATAACTGGATGGCTAGACAATGAAGATGCTGAAGGTGTGAATATAATATCGGTGCCTATTAACCAAGTTAAGAATCTAAGTTATTTTGAAATAAATGAAAATGGTAGTTTAAATCATTATATTAGTTTTGATATCGAAACTGAAGGCAATGGGAATAAAAGAACCATAGGTTTAGCACCTTCATTTATGGAAGTAGGTAAAAAATACTATAGCTATGATGCAAAGTATTTTTATACAAATATAGAAGACGTATTAAATGATTTAGAAGAAAATACAAACAAAAGAGCTATAAATACCAATGACCCGTATTATAATTACTATACCAATATACCAGCAAGACACCAAAGTATATTTTCAGTAAATGAAATAAATGATTATATAGCTAATAATGCACCATCAGATAGTGTGTTAAGAAATAAAGGTCAAGCTTTTTTAGATGCTCAAGAAAAATATGGAGTAAGTGCTAATCTTATATTAGGAGTAGCAATGAATGAATCTGGTAGAGGAACATCTAAGTTAGCAAAAGAAAAAAACAATATATTTGGACTAAATGCAGTAGATTCATCACCTGGACAAAGTGCAGATTATTTTCCGAGTATAGATGCTTGCATAGAAGATTTTGCTAAGAACTGGATGAATAATCAATATTTAAATCCAAAATCATGGAAATATAATGGATCTAACCTAGGTAACAAGGTAGCTGGAATAAATGTAATGTATGCAAGTGATCCTTACTGGGGAGAAAAAGCGGCTGATTTTATGCATAGAATGGATAGATATATAAGTGGTAGAAGTAACCTAATAGATTATAATAGATATCAGCTTGGTATATATACATCAACAGATATAGTAGTAGATAGTAATAGTAATGCGTTATATAATATTCAATCAAATCGTAATAGTGGAGCTCAAATAGGAGATTCACTTATAGTAATAAATGAATCAAATGGAAAAACTCAATTACAACCTGATAGAACAGTTCCTATAAATCAAGATAATCCAACTATATACGATTGGAATAAAAAAGCATATGTAAACTCATCGAGTGTAACATTCGTAAATGAGAAAGAAAATATGCTAAGAGAATTTAATAATTTTACTGTCAACGATATAAACACTACGGCTACATGGGTAATAGGAAAGGGTGTAACTGGAGCGACAGTAAAAGCGTATGTAGGTGATAAGCAAATAGGTACTACTTCAACTGTAGATATTAATGAAAATTATAAAATAGATATACCTCGTCAATCACCTGGAATTAAAATAACAGTAGAAATTAATAAACTTGGATATAAAGAAACGAAAAAGACTATTACCGTATTGAATGTATTTAATAGATTTAGTGTAAATGAGTTGACATCAAAGTCTAAAGAGATAATAGGAAAAGGAGTAAATGGTGCAACAGTAAAGGTATATGTAAATGGTAAGCAAATAGGAACAACGGCAACTGTTAATTCTAGTGGAGATTATAAGATAAGCATACCAGAACAAAAGTCTAATACAAAAATAACTATAAATATGAGTAAAACAGGGTACCAGACAGCGATTAAGACTACAAATGTAATAGCCATAGTATCAAATACAAAAGTGAATCTAACAAAAGATATATATAAGTATGATATAGGATCAAACAACTATTTAACATATATAAATGGAAAAGGATATTCGCAATTTTCATATTTAAACAAGAGTGGAAAATATGCATTTACACCAAGTTCATGGATGAAGGCAGCAGGGCTTAGTATAACTATGCCGACTAGCACAAATGGATATATGATGATAATAAACAATGATTATATTGAAATGTCTAAGGAAGCGAAGGATTTACTAAATAAGATTAAATCAAATAAAATATTAATAGAAAAAGCTAGAACACAATTGTCCATGATCAAAAACAAAGAAATGAAAATAGAAACATTAACTGATACAGGATCAACAGGTAAGGCATCTACTAAAGTAAGTTTAACAACGGATATCTATAGATATGATGCGGGTGAAGGACGATATCTGACATATATAAATGGAAAAGGATACTCACAATATTCATATTTAAATAAGAGTGGAAAATATGCATTTACACCAAGTTCATGGATGAATGCAGCAGGGCTTAATATAACAATGCCAAACTCAAGTAATGGATACAAAATGACTATAACTAACAAATATGTAAATGAATATAATGATCTGATAAAACAAATAGAGTCATATATATAATCAACACATAAATAAAAATAATAAATAAAAGATCTAGCATATAATAAGCATTTTAAAATGTATATACGCTAGATCTTTTATTTATTATAAATGTTTTATGCTAAGAGTAGGAAAATATAAATAAAAATTATTAAATAGGAGAATTATAAAAGTACTTATAAAAAAATAATAAACGTTATAGAAAATAATGATTGTATAATTAAATATTAGACAAAAATTTACAAATACTACATAGGTATGATATAATCTAAAGGTTAAAAATAAAGGTAAATTAAGGAGGACTTAATGGTGACTATTCCAAAAATAAGTATAATTATACCGGTATATAATGTAGAGGAGTACATAAGTTACACTTTAGATTCAGTACTAAATCAAACATTAAAAGAAATTGAAATTATATTAATTGATGATGGTTCGACAGATAATAGTAAAACTATAATAGAAGAATACTCAAAAAAATATAATAATATTAAAATAATATACCAACAAAATAGTGGACCTAGTAAAGCGCGTAATAGGGGAATTGAACTAGCTAAAGGGGAATTTATAACATTTGCAGACTCTGATGATATATTACCACCAAAATCACTGGAAGTTAGATATAATACTGCCATAGAAACGAATTCAGATATAGTTATAGGTGGAACATATAAGTTCAACAGTAAGAAAAAATGGATGCTAGAGCAACACTTTTTAGGAGATGGAGAAAAAAATGTAAGACAAAATGGTTCTGTATTATGGACGGTTAGTCCTTGGAACAAAATATATAAATCAGAATTAATAAAGCAAATTAGATTTCCAGAAAATTTAAAATATGCAGAAGATCAACCTTTTGTTTTAGAGGCATATTTAAAAGCTGATAAGATGTATTCTATAAATGAAGTAGTATATTATTATAGGATGAGAGAAAATAATAATGAATCTTTAACAGATAAAAGACATAGTGATTCAGCTAACGTAATTCGTCAAATATTGGAAGTTTGGAAAATGTGTTGTGATATTATTGATAAATATGTAGAAAATGAATTTATAGCAAATAAAATAAAATCAAATTATATGGAGAGATTAGCTGCAGCTGATATATGGATACCTGTAAAAGCATCGATAATTAGTAAAAATAAAGAATTACAAAGAGATGCATTAAAATATTCAATAGAACTAGTTGAAAATATAAATGAAAAAGTCATGAATGAACAAAAGAAATTAATATGGATAATGACAAAAGGAATAACTGATAGATATCTATTTATTGATAAAAGTAACAGAAAACTAGTTTTACAACTTATAAAAACTGTATTTAATAAATTAGATGCAAATAGTATATATAAATTTAGAAGTGAACAAGGTTACTATGTAAGTTGCATGAAAAGAGCTATAAAAACAAACTCTACACTACATATATATGAGTTTTTGATAAGAAGAAGGATAAAAAGAATAAAAAATAAATTGAAGTTATCCAATATAAAGAAAAGCATAGATAAAAGAGTTACGAAATTATGTACAGAGGGTGTATTTAAAATTTCAAAAATACTGCCGGTAAAGAAAAATTTAATTATACTAGCTACGAATAAAGGAACAGAATTAGAAGGAAACCTAAAGTTTATAGATGATGAATTAATTAGATATAAAGATTTAGATGTAAAAGTTTATCTAGATAAAAAAAATATAAGTAAAAAAGAACTTGTAAAAATGTACTATAATTTTGCAAGGGCTAAATTTATATTATTAGATAATTATTACAGGCAAATATATGGATATAGATTTAAAGAAAAGACTGAGATTATACAATTGTGGCATGCATGTGGTGCATTTAAAAAATTTGGATTTAGTGCAATAGGACAAGCAGATAGCAATAGCCGTTCATTTGAAGAAAATGCACATAGAAACTACACAAAAGTACTTACAAGTTCTAAAAATATTAATAAACATTATGCGGAAGCTTTTAATATTGACGAAGAAAAAATACTGAATATAGGGATACCAAGAACAGATGGAATATTAAATGAAGAATATAGAGAGTTTATCAAATTAAATCTAGAAAATATGTATCCTCAAATTAAAGGTAAAAAAATAATAACATATGCACCTACGTTTAGAGGTAATCCAAGGCAACGTAAGAACTTCAAATGTGAATTGGATTATGAAACAATACTAAAAGAGTTAGGAGATGAGTATGTTATTATATTAAAACTTCATCCTGCTGTGACAGAAAAATTTGAAATTTTAAACGATGAATATAAAGATAGAGTATTAAATCTAACAAAATATAAAGATATAAATGATATATTAAGTATAACGGATATTCTTATAACAGATTATTCGTCTGTTATATTTGAATATGCTTTATTAGATAGACCGATAATTTTATTTGCATATGATTTAGATTCATATGTTGATGAAAGAAACTTCTATTATGAATATAATGAGTTAGTTCCAGGTCCAATAGTAAAAACGAATAAGGAAATTATAGACTGTATACAAAGTAATAAGTTTGATTTTAATAAAATCAATGAATTCAAAAATAAATTCTTTGATTTCAAAGATTCAAATGGGACTAAAAGAATTGTTGAATTTATGAGAAAAGAAATCAAAAATTCTTAGGGTAAAAGGTGGTAATGTATGCTTAGACAAGTAATAAAAGAAAATATACGTTATAGAAAGCAAACGTTGATGTTATCAAAAGTAGATCTTGTAAAGTATTATAAAGGAACTGCACTGGGTTATCTATGGGCCTTAATAAAACCTATGGTAACAATAGGTGTATATCTATTTGCATTTCAAGTTGGAATTAGGAAGGGAGCTCCAATGGATGGCTTCCCATTTTTTCTATGGTTAATAGCTGGATTAGTACCGTGGTTTTTTATAAGTGAGGCGATAATAGCAGGAACTATGTCAATAAGATCATATAAACAATTTGTAACTAAAATGAAGTTTCCAGTAATAACAATACCAAGTTTCGTATTACTATCAAAAATATATGTACAAGTAGGCTTAATAATACCTGTTATTGGTATATTTATTGTATATGGTTATAATCCAGATGTATATTATTTACAACTACTTTACTATGTCCCGACTATGTTACTATTTTTTATAGTATTATCATGGAGTTTTGGATCTATAGCAGTTATAAGTAGAGATTTTGAAAATTTAGTAAAATCGTCATTGCAAGCCTTATTATGGATAACACCAATATTATGGAATCTAAATGATGTATCATCGCCAAAGCTTAGATTTATATTAAAATTAAATCCATTAAATTACTTCATAGAAGGATATAGAGATATATTTTTATATAAAAGGTGGTTTTTTGAAACTACATACACAATATATATATGGATAGTTATAGCTATTTTAGCAGTAATAGGTTCGATTATATATAAAAAAATATACAAGGAATTTGCGGATGTATTGTAAAGGGATGATTATATGAAATATTCAATTGAAATTAAAAAACTAACCAAAGAATATAAATTGTACAAAAATGATAAAGATAGGTTTAAAGATTTGTTTGGAGGAAAAAGATACACAACATACGTAGCTTTAAATAATTTGAGCATTGATTTACATGAAGGAGAAGTAATTGGAATTCTTGGTAAAAATGGTTCGGGAAAGTCAACACTATTAAAGATGATAACAGGTGTGGTATTTCCGACAAGTGGAGATATAAAAGTAAATGGAAAAGTATCTGCACTATTAGAATTAACTGCAGGATTTGATAGTGAATTAACAGGAAGAGAAAATATATATTTAAAGGGATACGGATTAGGTCTTGAAAGAAAATTTATAGATAAAAAAATAGATAGTATAATAGACTTCGCAGAAATTGGAGAATATATAGATCAACCAGTAAGAATGTATTCCAGTGGTATGAAATCAAGGTTAGGATTTGCTATATCTGTAAATATAGATCCAGATATACTAGTGGTAGATGAAGCACTAGCCGTTGGAGATGAAATATTTAGGCAAAAATGTCTAAACAAAATGAGTGAAATAAAAAGAATGGGCAAAACTATTTTATTTGTATCACATTCTATAGGTCAAATAAAATCTTTTTGTACTAAAGGAATGTGGCTTCATGAAGGGAATATGATTTTTTATGGAGATATAGACGAGGTTTCTAGCCTATATGAGCAATATCTAAAGGGGGTATCTGTTGAAGAAATTATAGCAAATCCAGAAAAGTATAAAAATATTATACAAGTGAAACAAAGCTTAATTGAAACTAATATAGAAAATGGAAAAACAATTTTGAAGGGCTATGTATCTATAGATAAAGATGAGAATGTATCTATAAAAAATATACAACTATTTGACCCCAAAAGAACCATAACATTGCCTATAACTAAACAAGTAATGACAGATAAAAGAAAAATTGAATACAAAGCAAATGTAATTAATGAAGAACTTCCTACGGGTGAGTTTAAAGTCAAAATTAATATCAATATTTGTAATAAGGACTATGAAAGAGAAATATGGTGTAGTAACAAAACAGGACAATATATAGACCATATAAATAATCTGGATATAAAAATAATTAAAAATAGATTAAAAGTGATCAAAAAAGACAAATAAGGTAAAATATGTTATAATTTAGATGATAGTTTTTTAGCTTAATATAAAACATACAGGAGTAATTAAAATGCCAAAATTTATAGGGGAAATAGAAAACATAGCCTGGAATTTTTGTCCAAATATGGTTTATTTTGAAGGATATGCTTTAATAAATGGAATGGATATAAGTAAATCAAATAAAGTAAAAAAATCTATTATAATAACTAACGGAATAAAAAGATTCTTCATACCCTTAAATAACACATTGAAGACTGAAGCAACGATAAAATTTGGAAATGGCAAGTACAATTATGATTTTGCAGGATTTGAAGGATTTATAGATTTAGAATTTATAAATGATATGCAACCTATTTCTGAAGGAAAGTGGTTTATTTACTTATATATAAATGCAAATGGAGAAGAAATAGAAAGTGAAATTAATTATAAGAAGGAGTTAAATAATTTAAGTGAAAAAATATTAAATGGGTCAAATATAGAATTAAATAACGTAGTAAATCTAGAAAAGGGTCCCAAGGATAATGTTATACTAAATGTAAAAACTCATTATAAAAATAATCATGAGATTAAAGTAAATAAAATACTAAAATTAAAGGCACAAATTTTAAAGATTCAGAGAAAAATTGGCAATGTTATATTTCAAAATTTATATAAAGGAATGAGATTTTTAAAAGTAAATAATAATAGAGTAACTTTTCTGTCTAATAGTAGAGTTGATTTTACTGGAAATTTTGAATTTATATACAATGAATTACAAGACAGAGGTGGGTATGATATTAAGTATATATTAAAGCCAAGCATATCAAGTAAAAGAACATTAAAAGACAAGATAAACTTACTTTATTATATATCAACGAGTAAATTTATTTTGCTTGACGATTATTATCCACAAATCTATAAATATAAAATAAAAGAGAATATAGAAGTAATTCAATTATGGCATGCAGCGGGAGCTTTTAAAACTTTTGGATTTAGTAGACTAGGAAAAAGAGGTGGACCTGACATCAGGTCTAGAAATCATAGAAATTATACTAAGGCAATTGTAAGTTCGGATAGGATAAAGAAACATTATGCAGAAGCTTTTGGAATTTCAGAGAATAAAGTGATTGCAACAGGAGTGCCAAGGACTGACATATTTTTTGATACTGAGTATAAAGAAAAAAGAATACAAGAATTATATTGTAAATACTCTCTATTGAAAAATAAAAAAGTTATTATGTTCGCACCTACTTTTAGAGGAAATGGCCAAAAAGATGCATATTACGACTTTGATAAGATCGATATAGAAAAGATGTACAATAAATTATCTGATGATTATGTTATGATAATGAAGCTACATCCTTTCATTTCAAATATACTTAAAATTGATGAAAAATATAAAGAATTTATAATAGATCTTTCATTTGAAAGAGAAATTAATCACCTGTTATTTGTATCAGATATACTAATAACTGACTACTCATCTGTATGTTTTGAGTATTCATTATTAAATAGACCAATGATATTCTTTGCATATGATTTAGAAGAATATATTGCAACAAGAGATTTTTATTATTCATACGAAAGTTTTGTTCCAGGACCAATAGCAAGAACCACAGATGAAATAATAGATATAATCAAAAATAATAAGTATGAACAAGAAAAACTTGATAAATTTAGAACTAGATTCTTTGATGATTTTGACGGTAAATCAACTCAAAGAGTGGTAGATATGCTACTAAAAAATTAATAACAAATAAACAATTGAGGTGATAGTATGATTTATGCAGAAATACTAGCAGGTGGAAAAGGAACTCGTATGGGCAATACTGAAATGCCAAAACAATTTTTAAGTATAGGAAATAAACCAGTAATAGTTCATACATTAGAAATGTTTTTATTAAATAGTAGATTTAATAAAATCATTATAGTTACACCAAAACAATGGATTCAACACACTAATGATTTAATAAATAAACATATACCAAAAGATGCAGCTGAAAAAATTTGTGTTTGTGAAGGTGGAAAAGATAGAAATCAGTCTATAATGAATGGGATTAAATATATAGAAAGTAATTATGGTATAAATGAAGATGATGTAATTGTTACACATGATGCGGTAAGACCATTTTTAACTCATAGAATAATAGAAGAAAATATAGATATGGCTTTAGAATGTGGAGCTACAGACACAGTAGTGCCAGCATTTGACACAATAGTAGAATCTAAAAATGGAGAGTTTATAACAGAAATACCAATAAGAGATTTTATGTAC
Source organism: Romboutsia sp. (assembly GCF_051659545.1). GTDB lineage: Bacteria > Bacillota > Clostridia > Peptostreptococcales > Peptostreptococcaceae > JBOFOR01. The sequence goes on from NZ_JBOFOR010000259.1 coordinate 15,621, forward strand.
CAAGGTCAAACACCTCAAAGTTTTAATATAAATAAATTGACTAAGCTATATAATTCACTAACAGAAGAAGAAAAAATAATATTAACAGATGCTGCTAAAATATTTGTAGTAAAGGGCGAAAAAGTTAAGCTTGTTCAAGGTGAAGTATTTAATATAAAAATAACGACTCAATATGATTTAAAGCTTGCAAATGCGTTAATAAAAGGTGATAAAGATGATAAATAAAGTTTATAGGTTAATTAGTGCTAAGCAAATAACTGTAGAATTTGAAGAAAGAACACTAGAAGGTGAAGGTATTGTAATAAGACCTACTAAGCTATCTATATGTGCGGCGGACCAAAGATACTACACAGGAACTAGAGGTAAAGAAGCTATGAAAACAAAGCTTCCAATGGCACTTATCCATGAAGGTGTAGGACAAGTAGTATATGATCCAAAAGGTGAATTTAAAGTAGGCGACCGTGTGGTAATGATACCAAATACTCCTACAGAAGAAGAAAAAATAATTGCTGAAAACTATTTAAAATCTAGTAAATTTAGAGCTAGTGGGTTTGATGGTTTTATGCAAGATTATGTATTTATGAGAAGAGATAGGGTAATTAAATATACTAAAGTAAATGATGATATTGCTTCATTCTTAGAATTATTAAGTGTGGCAATGCATTCTATAAGTAGATTTGACAAAAAGTCTCATGCTCAAAAAGATACTATTGGTATTTGGGGAGATGGAAATTTAGGGTTTATCACAGCCTTAATATTAAAGAAAAAATACCCAGAGTCAAAAATAATTGCATTTGGTAAAAATGAAGAAAAATTAGAATTTTTCTCTTTTGTAGATGAAGCACATCAAATAGATAATATACCAAGTGATGTTACTGTAGATCATGCTTTTGAAGCTGTAGGAGGTAAAGCAAGCCAGTATGCTATAGATCAAATAATAGAATACTTAAATCCTGAAGGTACAATTGCATTATTGGGCGTATCTGAAAACCCTATAGAGATTAATACGAGGATGGTACTAGAAAGAGGGATAACATTACTAGGCAGTAGTAGAAGTGGTAGAAAAGATTTTGCAGATGCAATAGATTTCTTAGAAACTTATCAAGATGCTCAAAATCAATTACATAAACTAATATCTTCTGTAATAGATGTACATTCGATACAAGATATGGTAAAAGCTTTTGAGTACGATTTGACAACTTCGTTTAAGACTATAATGAACTGGAGAGTATAATAAATAAAGGACCCGAAAGGGTCTTTATTTAAATATATAAAAGAGGTGAATAAAATTTGAAAACTTTAGAACGTATAGTGTTAAAATATATAATTAAGATATGGTATATAATATTTTCACTACTTCCAATAAAAAGAAGAATAGTCTTTGCTACATATAGAATGGATGATATAAAAGATAATTTTAAGTTTATATACAATGAAATAAAATCCAGAAATATAAACTATGAATGTAAATTCTTATTAGAAAAATTTAATCCAGGAATAAATGGAAAGATTAAATATTTAATACATCTTATAAAAGCAACCTATTATATGGCAACATCAGAGTATTTTATAATTGATGATTTTTATTTTCCTGTATATGTAATAGAACCAAGAAAAGGTACTGAGATAATACAAGTATGGCATGCTTGCGGGGCTTTTAAAAAATTTGGATATAGCATAATAGATAAAGAATATGGGGCGAATAATAATTATATTAAGCATATTCCTATACACAAAAATTATTCACATGTGCTAGTTAGCTCTAAAGAGGTAAAATCTTTTTATGCTCAAGCATTTAATATGAGTGAATCTAATATAAGTCCGATAGGTATTCCGAGAACAGATATATTTTTTGATAAACAAATACAACAAAAGTCTAAAGAAAAATTATATAATAAGTATCCGATATTAAAAAATAAAAAATTGATACTATATGCACCTACATTTAGAGGAACTAGTCAATCAAATGCAAAAATGGATATAGATTTTGACTTAGATAGGATACTAGATACTCTAGACGAAAATACTATTTTTGGATTAAAAATGCATCCATTTGTAAAAAAACTTCCAGATTTATCAGGGTATGACAATGTGGTTGATTTATCAAAATATGAAGAAATAAATGATATATTACTAATAACAAATCTTTTAATAACTGATTATTCATCTATTATATTTGAATATTCTTTACTCGAAAAACCTATAATATTTTTTGCAAAAGATAAAGAAATATATGAAAAAGAAAGAGATTTTTACTATGACTATGAATCATTGGTACCAGGTCCAATAGTAGATAATACTGAGGATTTAATTAAAATAATAAAAACTAATGATTTTGATAAAGACAAACTAGTTAGATTTAAAAATAAATTTTTTGATTATACAGATGGAAAATCATCTAAAAGATTTGTAGATAAAATAATTTTAAAAAATAAAAGTTAAGGTGAAACTATGAAAAAAGTTATATTTATATCATCAACAGGTGGACATTTATCTGAACTGATGCAGATGGAGGGTATATTTGAACATTGCGATTACCATATAATTACAGAAAAGACAGATACAACAATCAAGCTTAAGGATAAATACGGTGATAAAATAAGTTATTTAATATATGGTGCAAGGAACTATATGCTAAGTTATAGTATTAAATTTCCAATGAATATAATTAAATCTTTAATTTTATTTATAAAAATAAATCCAGATGTAATTGTTACGACAGGAGCACATACAGCAGTTCCTATGTGTTATATTGCTAAAATCTTTAAAAAGAAAGTGATTTTTATAGAGAGTTTTGCGAGAGTAAATTCTAAGAGTATGTCTGGAAAGCTTGTAAACAAAATAGCTGATTTATTTATAGTACAACATGAAGAAATGTTAGATGTTTACAAAAATGCTATATATCAAGGAGAATTATATTAATGATATTTGTAACATTAGGAACACATGAATTGCCATTTAATAGATTATTAAATTATATAGATAAGTTAGATATAAAGGAAGAAGTAATAATACAATTTGGTAATACAGAGTATGAGTCTAAAAAATATAAAGTGATAAAATTTATGAATGAAAAAGAGTTTAATAGTACTATAGATAAATCTGATCTTGTAATATGTCATGGTGGTGTAGGAACAATATTAGCAGCATTACGTAAAAATAAGAAAGTTATAGTAGTGCCTAGACTATCAAAATACAAAGAGCATAATGATGATCATCAGTTAGAAATCACTCAAAAATTTGCTAAAAATAGATATATATTAGATTGTGTTAACTTTGAGGAAATAAAGGATGTAATTAAAAATTATAAAACTATTAGTCTCAATAAATATCCCTTTGAAAATAGAAAGTTGATTAATTTTATAGATAAAAATATAAAATCATAATAAATTTTTATCCCGTATATTAAGATTTAATCAATATTGTTAAAGATAAAATAATAACTAGATATTTTAGGTTTAAAATGATTAAATTACTTTTGAAAAATCATTTATCCTGTGTTATTATATGATAATAAGATAGAAATACGGCTAACTATATTGTAAATTATATATACATGAATAACTTATAATTTT
>NZ_JBOFOR010000260.1:0-8351 GCF_051659545.1 Romboutsia sp.
CCCCTAAAAATTCACTTGCTTCTTTTATTGTTAACATATTAGAACACCTCCTAAATATATTATTTCCAAAAGAAGTTAGTTAAATTCATAGAGATTTAATTAGGTATAAATATTTTTAATTAAACTGTTTTATAGCCCCTGTTATAACTGCGGGAATCATACCGCCTACATAATCAACTATCATTAATACGAGCATTCTTAGGTCAATAATTATGTGAGTGTTATCAATTTTAATATTGTAAAAGATTACTAAGATACCTAATAAGCCTCCGACTATTCCTAATATTATTTTAGCATATAGTTCATTTGCTGTAGGCTTAGGTATATCCTTTAAAATATTACCAGTAATAAATGTGAATGAAATTAATATTAGTGAGTTAACAAACAAATCATTTAACATATTATACAACACCTCTAATTTATACTAATTTTTTAGTAGCTATATCTAATTTATACCATATTTAACCAGTACAAAACAGAGTACAATAGACTTTTTTGTTAAATTATGATATTAGTATAAGTATATAGAGGTATTTAATTAAACTAATTTATAGAGTGTCATTATAATGATGCATACATACAGTGAAATTTACATAGTAAACTATTTAATGTGGATATTTAAAATAAAGTTATAAATAAAAAAAAATGGGTATAAAATTAGTAAAATATAAAATTTAGGGGGAAATTGATATGAAAATTTTATTAAAGAATAAAATGGAAATTTCTAAATACGATGGAATAATAATTCCAATATACGAAGATAAATTAAAAGTAGATATAACAGAAATACCATTAGAACAATTAAAAGAGTCAAATAAGTTTGAAGGTAAAGAAAATGATTTATATAAGCTTACTATTTTAGAAGAAGGTAAATTAGTAGAGGTTGTTTTGGTGGGTCTGGGTAAAAAAGATAAATTAAGTTATAGAAAAATTCTAAATATTCTAGGTGAAAGTTATCGTCTACTTAAAAATGAAAAAGTTTCAAATTTTGCGTTAGTACTTGATGCAAATAATGTTGATTCAAACGAGCAACTAGTAAGAGCTTCTGTAGAATCATTTATAATGTCAGATTACAAATTTGATCATTATAAAAAGAAAGAAAGAAGTAGCGAGGAGCCTAAAGTTGATATAATAGTAAATGAAATAGATAAATATGAAAATATAAAGAAAGAAGCGGCAACTATCGCTTTGGCAAATCTAATATCACGAAAATTGGTAAATGAACCAGCAAATATTTTAAATCCTAAGACTTTATCCAAGGAAGTAGAACACCTTGGAAAAGAAAAAGGATTTGAAGTTGAAATATTAAAGTTAAAAGAAATAGAAAAATTAGGTATGGAATCATTTTTATCTGTAGCAAAAGGCTCAGATATAGAGCCTAGATTTATCATTATGAGATATATAGGAAACAAAGATAGCGACCAAATACTTGGCTATGTAGGCAAAGGACTGACTTATGATTCAGGAGGCTTATCAATAAAACCTACTTCTGGAATGGTAGATATGAAAAGTGACATGGCAGGTGCAGCAGCAGTTATAGGAGCTATGTGTGCAATAAGTGAAAATAAACTTAATACCAATGTTGTAGGTGTAATAGCTGCCTGTGAAAATATGATATCAGGAAATAGCTATAGACCAGGAGATATAATAAATTCTATGGGAGGTAAAACTATATTCATAGGAAATACAGATGCAGAAGGTAGACTTACTTTAATAGATGCAATGGAGTATATTGTTACCAAGGAGAAAGTTACTAAGGTATTAGATATAGCAACGTTAACAGGGGCTGCTCTACATTGTACAGGAGCTGCAGCATCAGTAGCAATTAGTAATAATGATGAATTCTACAAGAAAGTTAATGAAAGTTTTGATTTTAGTGGTGAACAAATTTGGAGAATGCCAGTATTTGATGAATATAAAGAGCTAATAAAGCATCATGAAGCAGACTTAACTAATACGGCAGGAAATCCAGGAACTATAACAGCAGGATTATTTATAGGAGAATTTAATGGAGACTTACCTTGGGTTCATATAGATATAGCTGGAACAAGCTTGTCTACAAAAGAAAAAGGTATTTTATCAAAAGGTGCAACAGGAATAGCTACAAGACCATTATATTATTTAGCAAAGGAACAACAAAAGTAAAAATAAGCTATTAAATTAAAAAGTTATATAATAATACTAGCTATTATTATATATAGGTGTTATAATAAATCTTGTAGTAATACAAAAGTAAATCAAGAATATCTTGATAAGGTTAATTAGGAGAAGTAATATGAATAACGGAATAGTAAAATGGTTTAATAATGACAAAGGTTTTGGATTTATATCAGTAGAAGGTGGAGATGACGTTTTCGCTCACTTCTCAGCTATACAAACTGATGGATTCAAGTCATTAGAAGAAGGTCAAAAAGTAAGATTTGATATAGTTAAAGGTGCTAGAGGTCCTCAAGCAGAAAACATAACTGTATTATAATATATATTATTTAAGACTTAAATAAAGATCCTTTTTAGGGTCTTTTTTTTACGCTTAAGGATATTATATTATCTAAAAAACTGTGGCTAAGTTGCTATATTTAAGCAACGTCAACATACTTAGTGAAAGTGAAAAAGATTTTTAGCAACGCGCAGAGCTGTTGGCGATATGAAGTGTTTCGCCGACAGGTCGCTCAAGCGAAGTGAATTTTTTAGTTGAAGAAAAAATGAGTGAAGCTATTTCAGTGTATTTATAATAGCACAGATAGGTGGAGTAATCTTTGTATATAAATTTTGAAATTTTATTTTTGTTCTAATTATGATATATTATAAAAGAGAATACTTAATAGGGGAGAAATATAGGTGAATATAAATAAACATACAATAATTTGTGCATTAGTTACAATAATTTGCTTTCTTACATACACAGATATAATTAGTGGGCAAGATAATAAAGAAGTTCTTTTTTTAGGGTCATATAGTAACAGTTTTGAAAATTACAATAAACAGATACATGGATTTAAAAGAGCATTAGATACAGATATAAATATGCAAATAGAATATCTAGACTATGGAAACTTTGCAGAAGTAGAAAACGAAATTAATTTTTACAATCTGTTAAAACATAAAATAAGCAAATATGAGAAATATGAAGCTATTATTTTAGCAGAAGACCATGCCATTCGATTTTGGCAAAAGTACAAGGATGAGTTATTTAAGGATACACCCATGATATTTTTAGGTGCTAATGATGTGGAACTAGTTAATCAAGTTTTACAATATGAGAATGTATATGGAATAAAAGAAGAAATTCTCGTTGAAGAGAATATTAAGCTAATTAGGAAACTTCATCCAGATAAGGATATAGTAGCATTAATTTATGAGCCCACTAGTAAATCAAAGGAAATAAATGATTACTATAATCTAAAGGGGAAATATAAAGATACAAATTTTAACCATATATCTGTATACGATGATGGAATAGAGCAAGCACAAGAAAAATTAAAAAAACTAGATAAAAACAGTGTTATACTTGAATTTTATACATATGGAAAATACTTTATAGAAATTGAAAATTTAAATTACTTTAAAAATTTCATTAATAATGAAGTAAATCTTCCAAAGTATACAACTATAGATTTTAAAATGAATGATAAGTTTATTGGAGGTTTTGTAACAGACCCATATAAACAAGGGGAAAAGGGTGCAGAAATAGCAAATCAAATTTCTAATGGAAAGTTTCCTGCTAAAAAATTAATAAGTGGAAAAGAAGCAAATACATATCTTTTTAATTATGAATCACTAAAGAAATTTAATATAAAAGAAAGCAAATTACCACAGGGATCACATATTGAAAATAAACCTATTCCAATACTTAAAAGTCATAAAGAAATATCAATAGTAGTTCTAGTAATAGTAGCATGTTTAATAATTACTATAGTTGCTTTAATACTAAACGTAATTAAGAGAAAACAATATGAAAAAGAAATACTAAAGGCTAAAGAAATAGCTGAAAAAGCACATAATGTGCAAAGTGATTTTATATCAACTATAAGCCATGAGCTTAGAACGCCAGTAGCAATAATTATGTCTTGTAATCAATTGTTAGAGCTCAATTTAAGTAAACTTGGCGATGAAGTAAAAAATAAAAATGATAAAAGTATAAGTATAATAAAGCAAAACTGCTATAGAATGATTAAAATTGTAAATAATATAATAGATGTAGCAAAATTTGATTCTGAAATTGCAAAGTTAAAACTGAAAAATATTGAAATAATTAGCTTGCTAGAAGATATTGCATTATCAGTAGTACCCTATGCAAAATGTAAAAATATTGAGTTAATATTTGATACACAAAAAGAAGAATTAATAACCTCTGTAGATCCAGATATGATTGAAAGAATAGTTTTGAATCTTTTATCAAATGCAATTAAGTTTACAAATGAAAATGGAAAAATTCTAATGAGCGTATATTGTAATCAAGATAAGCTGATATTTACGGTAAAAGACAACGGAATTGGTATAGCAAAAGAAAATATAGAAAAAATATTTGAAAAATTTGTTCAACTAGAGGATACTATAAGTAGAACTACTGAAGGTAGTGGAATAGGACTGTCGTTGGTTAAATCATTGGTTGAACTTCATGATGGAGAAATATTTGTAATTTCGAAGTTAAGTGAAGGGACATCTTTTAGTGTTGAGTTACCAATAAAGAAAGTGGTAACTGATGAAATTGAAAGCCATTACTCTAATGGAGAGTTAATACATATTAGAAGTGCTGAAATAGAATTTTCAGATATGATTTAAATTGAAGTAAAATAAAAAGTGTATTTTATATAAAAAGTTGAATAATGGCTATAGTACAATGTAAAAAATCGCACGGTTGAAATACTAACGTGCGATTTTTTATTATTTTTTATTCATATTATTTACTTGTAATTTTTTAACTTTTTCTAGTTCTTCTATAAAATCTTTAGCTTGATTATGGCCTATGTATAACAAGCAAGATATATCATCTTCTTTCTCACTTATTCTTGTTGCTATCCTTACATGATCTTCTAAAGATTTTGTGTCAAATTTATATATTAAATCTAAATGTTTTTTCTCGCTATTTATTAATACATTTATATCATTATCAAATACTTCTACTGATACATTTCTCTTTGTATCACTCATAGATATATTATTAAACTTGGTATATTTAAAAGAATGACCTTTGTAATCAAATCGATTACTTTGCTTTAGTTCCTTTAATATATATTCGCCATTTTTGACTTCTTTTATGAAATTTCTTTCTTCAAAAAAATAATATTTAGCAAAATAATCTAACGTATAATTTCCCATATTTTCCTCCTAAAGTTATATATATAAAGTATTATTTACCCATTTACAATAAAATAATCATAACTTTATGATATACAAATCAAGTTATTACAATTTTCTACAATTAAATATTTTAAAAGTCGTAAATTGTCATTTGAAATATATTGAAATATTAAATTATATATACTAATATACTAGTATATGAAAACGGTATAATATTAAAACCTATTAATATAAAAATATAAATCTTTACGGAAATTAGTATACTAGTATGTTAATTTCAAAAACAGCTTAAAACAAATAATAATTAAGAATATAAAGTATCAATAAAACTGTTAACAAATGGAATTATTCATTTATGTTATAAGCAATAATTAAATTATCTTTCAAAATTTTAAGGAGGAAGAATCAAGATGGAAAGAGCACAAAAATCAAGTCAGCAGTCACTATCTTTAAGACCATTTGGAATTAAAGACAAATTCGGGTACATGTTAGGAGATGTAGGAAATGATTTATTTTTCTCACTTGTATCTGGATATCTAATGTTATTCTACACAGATGTACTTGGAATAACAGCAGGTGCAGTAGGAACTATGTTAATAATAGCTAGAATATGGGATGCTATAAATGATGTAATGATGGGAACGTTTATAGATAGTAGAAAAGTTGGACCTAAAGGTAAATTTAGACCTTACTTATTATATGCAGCATTACCTGTTACAATAATGGGCTTCCTAACGTTTACTTTAATACCAGGAATATCTGAAAATATGAAATTAGTTTATGCATATATTACATATATTGGATTTGGTATGTGTTATACAGCTATAAATATACCATATGGTTCATTAGCTTCAGTAATGACAACCGATCCAGTTGAAAGAACATCTTTATCTACTTGGAGAACAATGGGAGCATTAGTTGCTAATGTATTTATAATGATAATAGCGCCTAAACTTATATTTGTTAATGATGTACCAACAGCAGCAGGATTTATTAAAGTAGTAGCACTATTCGTAATACTTTCTAACTTATGTTACTTTGGAGCATTTAAGTTAACAACAGAAAGAGTTAAGCATGAAGTTAATCCAAATGCTGAAAAGATAAGTTTTACAAAGTCAGTAAAAGGATTATTAAAAAATAGAGCTTTAATAGGAATAATGTTAGCATCATTTGGTATGTTATCATCTATGATGGCAGTACAAGCATTAACACCTTATTTATACAAAGACTATTTCAAAGCTCCAGAGTTAATAACTTTAGCAGGAATTACTGGAATGCTAGCATCATTTATAGTATTACCATTTTTAGGACCTTTAGTTAAAAAATTTGGTAAAAAAGAACTTGTATCATATAGTATGGTAATTGGAATAGTAGGAAATATAGCTTTATTCTTAATGCCAATAAGCGATCCATATGTATTTATGGCAATAAACTTTGTAGCATCTTTAGGTGTAGGATTCTTCAATGTACTAATATGGGCATTAGTATCAGATGTAATAGACTACCAAGAGTATATAACAGGGAAAAGAGAAGAAGGAATAGTTTATGCTTCATATTCTTTAGTTAGAAAATTAGGTCAAGCTGTTGCAGGTGGTATTGGTGGATTTGCCTTAACATTTGTAGGATATCAATCAGGGGTTGCTGCTCAGTCTGAACAAGTTGCTAACGGTATAAAACAAGTAATAACGGTATTACCATTAGTAACAATAGTAATAGCATTTATATCAATGGTGTTTGTATACAATTTATCAAAAACTAAATTAGCGGAAGTAGACAAAGAATTAAGAAATAGAAGAGGAGAATGCTAATTTAAATAAAAGCATATCTACTTATAGTAATGATGGAACACTAGAAAAATAGTGTTCCATTTTTCTTTGTGTAAATTTGTAGAATATTTAAAATTTTATAATTAATTAAGATATGATAAAATATTACTATAATCATTAAATAATACTTTATCATAATAATATAAAAAACGAAGGGAGCTGGTCAATATGACATACAACACATTTAGAAAAAATTATTTAAAAAGCAGGGGGATTAAAACAGTATAAATAAAAATACTTAATATTAATTAAATCAACATGAATTTAATTAACTTCTTTTGTAAATAATATATTTAGGAGGTGTTTAAATATGTTAAATATAAGAGAAGCTAGTGAATTTTTAGGGGTATCCGTACCCACTATGAGGAGGTGGGAAAATGAAGGTAAAATAACTTCATACAGAACTACTGGAAAACATAGAAGATATGACAAAAATGATTTAATTAGATTCAAGTGTAAAGAAGATGATAGTTTTAAAATAACTATAGCATATTGTAGAGTTTCATCATCTGACCAAAAACAAGATTTAGAAAGACAAATAGAGAATGTAAGTAATTATTGTATTGCTAAAGGATATCAATTTAAAGTTATATCAGATTTAGGTAGTGGGCTAAATTACAATAAAAAAGGATTAAAAGAATTAATAGCTTTAATATGTAGTGAAGAAATAGATAGAATAGTGATTAATTATAAGGATAGATTAATAAGATTTGGATATGAAATTATAGAAGAATTATGTTCTATATATAATGTAAAAATAGAAGTCATAAATCATACAGAGGATAAAACATATGAAGAAGAATTAGTAGAAGATGTACTATCTGTGATTACTGTATTTTCATCAAAACTATATGGTAGTAGAAGCCACAAGTCGAAAAAAATAAAAGATGCAAATGTAGCAATGTTTAGAAATAGTGAGTGCGATTATATAGATGATAAGGCACAGGCTTAGGTTATGATATATGCTAAGGTGCGACTTGTTGTTAGACAAAGGTAAGCGTGGGTTTACTACAAAACTAGCCTAATAACTTTTAGTTATTAGAACTAATATTACGATAGGTAGAATGATGGGGTAACGCCTTGAGATGCCTGCCCAAAGGTACGACTAGCGTTTTGATAGGTGAATATCAAAGGGTTAGAAGCTCGTTAAAATGACTAAGAGCCACCCTAACAGAGTATATGCTGAGGAAATGCGAACTGGAGGCAGTCGAGTGGTGATAGGTC
>NZ_JBOFOR010000261.1:0-19700 GCF_051659545.1 Romboutsia sp.
TCGCTATATTATTTTATTGAGTTTGGGTAAAAATAGGGATTTAAGCATAACTAAAATAATTAAAGAAAAGCAGGAAGAAGCCCAAAAAAGAGAATTTTTTCAGGCTTCTTAATCATATGAACTTTTGACTGTGCAGTAATATGTAAAAAAGATAAAAAAACAGATAATACTATACTATAAAATCTCATAACTTTCACAAAAAAAAGAATATAAGTATTAAAATGTTGAAAACACACACAATTACAAAGAATAAAACTAAAGGAAAACAGCCCCTTAGCATCTAAATGTATTTAAGTGAAGGGGTGGAAAATATGAACAAAAAAATAAAGAAATATCAAATCGTAATACTAATATTACTTATGATAATAGGTATATCAATACCTACAATGCCATACGTAGAAGCAGCGAGTAATCAATTACTAATAATAAATACCAGAACCAATAAAATGGGTTATTTTGTGAATAATAAATTAGTGAAAGAATTTGCCGTTGCAACAGGAAAAGCAAGTACACCAACACCAACAGGAAAATCAGTGATAGTAAACAAAATAATAAATAGACCTTACTACAAACTAGGAATACCAGGAGGTAGCCCTAGAAATCCATTAGGAAATAGATGGCTAGGGTTAAAAATTAGAGGAACTTATGGTTCAACTTATGCAATACATGGGAATAACAACGAAAGCTCAATAGGAAAGCACATATCAGGTGGATGTATTAGAATGCATAACTCAGAAGTAAGATGGTTATTTGATAGAATACCAAAATATAGTGTTGTAATTCTAAAAAATACAAACCAAAGCTATAAGCAAATAGCAGCAGGATATGGGATAAATTTAAATGATAGTGATAAACCAACACCACCTATTAAAAAAGGATGGCAAACAATAAATGGTAAAAAATATTACTATAACGAACAAGGAAAAAAAGTAACAGGCTGGCAAGTAATAAATAAAAATAAATATTACTTCAATAAAGAAGGAGTAATGCAAACAAACTGGCAAGTAATAAATAAAAATAAATACTACTTTAATAAAGAAGGAGCAATGCAAACAAACTGGCAAGTAATAAATAAAAATAAATACTACTTTAATAAAGAAGGAGTAATGCAAACAAACTGGCAAGTAATAAATAAAAATAAATACTACTTTAATAAAGAAGGAGCAATGCAAACAGGCTGGCAAGTAATAAATAAAAATAAATACTACTTCAATAAAGAAGGAGCAATGCAAACAGGCTGGCAAGTAATAAATAAAAATAAATACTACTTTAATAAAGAAGGAGTAATGCAAACAGGCTGGCAAGTAATAAATAAAAATAAATACTACTTCAATAAAGAAGGAGTAATGCAAACAGGCTGGCAAGTAATAAATAAAAATAAATACTACTTCAATAAAGAAGGAGCAATGCAAACAGGCTGGCAAGTAATAAATAAAAATAAATACTACTTCAATAAAGAAGGAGTAATGCAAACAGGCTGGCAAGAAATAAATGGAAATAAATACTACTTCAATAAAGATGGAGTAATGCAAACAGGTTGGCAAGAAATAGATGGAAAAAAATACTACTTCTATGAAGATGGAAAAATGGCAATAAATACAGAAATAGATGGAGTAACATTAGGACCTGATGGAGTAGCTATTACAGAATAAGTAAAATAAAAGGCTATCGCTTAACTAATAATTAATTAGCTATGCGATAGCCTTTAATCTTTTTTAAAGAGTATAAATTTAATTTGCAAATATAGTTGAGATAATATAAAATTAGGAAAGATAGAGAGTAACATATGCTAATAGAAGAAACTAAAGAGAAGAGAGATATCTTCTCTTTTTGATTAATATAAATAAAACATAAAAAACTAATGTAAAAAATGGAGGAGAAGGTATGATAGATATACATTGTCACATATTGCCTGTAGATGATGGAGCCAAAAGCATAGATGACGCAATAGAGATGGCCAGAATAGCACAGGAAGATGGCATAAAAAAAATAATAAACACATCGCATTTTAACCCAGACTTTGAATACGTAAGTGGAGAAGAATTAAAAACAGAACTAGAAAAATTAAACAAAATATTAAGAGAAAAAAACATAGATGTAGAATTATTATTAGGGAATGAGCTATACTATAATGAAAGTCTATTAGAACATATAAATAGCAATAAAAAAGACTTCTACACACTAAATAACAGCAAGTATATACTACTAGAATTTGCTCCAACTAGATTTCCAGATAATTTAGAAGAAGTAGTATATGAATTTAAATTAAAAGGATACAATGTAATACTAGCTCATGTAGAAAGATACAAAGAAGTGCAACAAAACACAAACATAATAACAAAAGCTATAGAAGAAGGAGCATATATACAAGTAAATGCATCAAGTATACTAAAAAAAGGATCAAAAGCTGCAAGTGAAGTATGTCAGAAATTACTAAAACAAAACTGTGTACACTTAGTTGGTAGTGATGCTCATGGAGCTAATAATAGACGCCCGCAACTTAGACAAGCATATTCATATATAATAGATAACTATGGAGAAGAAAATGCTGAAATACTATTTTCTCAAAATCCTAAAAACCTTTTAGAAGATACAGCACTATCTGATATGAAACTGTATAGAACGAAGAGAACATTTTGGAATAAATTATTTAAATATTAAAAACAAAAGATACTATTTTTCTAAGGAAAAATAGTATCTTTTGTTTTTAATATTTAAAATTATAACAAACTTGTAAAATGTTGGTAAAAAATATAGAATATATAGTGAATGTGTATAAAAAGTAAATAAATCTGACTAGACAACTAAGCACATAATGTAGGAGGTAAAAGTGAAAATTAATAAAAAAGAAAAAAAAATAGTAATAATTTCGATACTTATAACAGGGATGATAGTGGCTGGATTTACACTATCCCAAGGGAATTTAAAAAGTAAAGAGGATAATTATGCATCTTTGAACGATACATCAACGATAGATAAATATAAAGTAAACGAAGATGAGTATGAAATAATAAACAAAGATGAAGAAACTAATATATTTACAATATATGCAAAAAGAAAATTCAATTCTAAAGAAATGGCATACATAACAAATCAATTAATACAAAATAACGAAAACATGGATGAAAAATATGAAATATACATATTTGATGAAATAGAAATAGCTAAAAATTTTAATGGAGAGGTAGAAACGGTACAAACCAAAATAGTGCCTTCGAGTAACAACAAAATCCAAATACAAAACCACTATAGTGTAGAAATAGAAGAAGATATAATACCAAAAGACTACAAAATATATAACATTGAAGAAAATAACGATACAACAAAAATAGAAATGATAATAAAGGGCTTAAAGGATCCAAGGGAAGCTATATCACAAATTAGATTTATAGGAAGTGTAATAAGAAATGAAAATCCTAACAAAAACTTAGGAACATTAAATATAGTTGCATACACAAACAGTGACAAACAAGAAAGCTTTGAATATGATGGACAATATAAAACTAAAATAATAAATAATGTATATGAAAAAATAAAGTAAATAATAAGGTATAATTAGGGGGAATTATGAAAAAAAAATATGCAATTATCACAGCACTAGCTCTTTCCATAAGCACATCAATAATATATGCAGATGTAGAAATATATCAAAAAAATAACAATAAATACACCAGTATAGAAGAAATAGCAGACAAACTAGACATGAAATTAACAGCTATCGAAAATAAAATAATACTTCAAAAATACAACAAAAGCATAGTAATAGATACAAATGAAACTTTTGCAAAAATTGGAGAAAAATATGTGGCAATAGATACTGAAGTAATTAATGGATATGTTGTGCCAAAAGATACAGATATAATAATTGAAAAAAATAAGACATATATACCACTAGCATTTGTTGAAAATAACAAAATTATTGATGAATTACCTCAAAATGAAGAAAAAACAGAAATACAAAATAATAATTCTGAAGAAGATGATGATAGGTATACTCCACCTACATCAAGTACAAGACCACCAACAGGAGGAAATAGACCATCAACAGGTGGTGGTAGCAATGATTCAAATAATAGCAATGACTCAAACGATGGAGAAGATAATAACTCAGGAGAAAATGAAGAAAACCAAGGAAATGGATCAGAAGAAAATGAAGAAAACCAAGGAAATGGATCAGAAGAAAATGAAGAAAACCCAGGTGAAGGGTCAAACGACAACAATCAAAATTCAGGAAACAATAATTCAGATAATATAGAACCTGATGAGCAAGAGTAAAAAAACTAATTTTATCCAAAAATGTATAATAATGTCGAAAGCATATACACTAAAAGGATTATATGTTAAAATAATTTTCGTCATTAATGATAGTAAAAATAATTAAAAATAAATAATATCATCAAATATCAACAAAGAATTAGGAGGAAGAAATGGAAGAAACAATAGACTTAAAAGAATATATTGCAATAATAAGGAAAAAATCTCCTATAATTGCAATAATAACAGTAGTAGCAATAGCAGTAAGTGCAGCAATAAGCTTTTTCTTACTAAGTCCAGTATACCAATCCAAAACAACATTAATAGTTAGTACCAATCAACCAACAGAACAACAACAAGTAGTGACAGGAGATCAACTAAACGTTACACAAAAACTAGCTATAACATATGGAGAAATAATAAAATCTAGAACAGTACTAGAGCCAGTAATAGAACAATTAAACTTAGACTTAACATATGAAGAAATAGCAAATAAAATCACAGTGTCACCAGTAAAAGATACTCAAATAATAAGCATAAGTGTAGAGGATACAAATCCTAAAAAAGCACAGGATATAGCAAATGCAATACCAGGTATATTCACAGCTGAAGCAAAAAGAATAACAAATGCAAATAGCGTAGAAGTAATAGATGCAGCAGTAGAACCAGTAAATCCTATCAAGCCGAACAAAGTAATGAATGTGGCTATAGCGGCAGTACTAGGAGCAATGATAGGATTATTTGTAGTGTTTGTAATAGAATATATGGACAAAAAAATAAAAACACCACAAGATATAGAAAAACACTTAGGACTACCTCTACTTGGTGTAGTACCTTATGAAAATATATAAGGGGGCAAGACATGAAAAAACTAATAAGCATAAAAGAACCCAAATCCCCTGTATCTGAAAGTTATAGAGGAATAAGAACAAATATAGAATTTTCTAATTTAGATGAAGAAATAAAAGTAATAACAGTAACAAGCTCAAAACAAAATGAAGGTAAGTCTACAGTAATGGCAAACCTAGCAGTGAGTTTTGCAAATTTAGAAAAGAAAGTATTGATATTAGATGGAGATTTAAGAAATCCTTCTGTTCACAGAATGTTTGGTGTTAGTAATGCACGAGGGGTTACAGATTTATTGGTAGATAATAAAGATTTTATAGAATGTGTGTGTAGTACAGAAATCAAAAACCTTCATGTATTAACAGCTGGTAAGATACCGCCAAACCCATCTGAGATGCTATCATCAAAAAAGATGAGGGCTTTTGTAGAGAGTTTGAAACATCATTATGATTATATATTTATAGATGCACCACCAATAGGTATTATAACTGATGCAGGTATAATATCTACATATAGTGATGGATGTGTGTTGGTCGCTGCAGCAGGCGAAGCTGATATAGATATGGTGAAGATGGCTAAGGAAAGATTAGATAAGGTCAATGCAAATATATTAGGGGTAGTACTGAACAAGTACAAGCCCGAAGGTGCAGCTAGTGATTATTATAACTATTACTATCAGCAAGAAGAAGTAGCTCATAAGGGTAGAAGAGCTAAGAAAAAGAAGTAACTTAAACTAAATTGAGTATAAGAAGGGGAGAAAATGGAACAACAACAACAACCCCAGCAAAGTGTATTAGAAAAAGTACTAAGTTCATATAAGGTAAGACAGATAACACTATGGATAATAGACATGTGCAGTGTATTGATATCTATACTAATAGCCCAAAAACTAACAGGACTGCTAGAAATAGAACCAACAAGTAGCATTATATTAGCAGTAGTTACATACCTAGCACTACATACATTATCCTTTACAATTTTCAAATGCTACTCAAGTCTATGGAGATATGCAGGAGAAGAAGAAATGGTATCCATAGTAGTAGCATGTATCATATATGTACTTCCATTATATCTTATACACAAATATACGGGGAATGACTATCCAATCTTGTTTTATATAGTAAGTACTATACTAGTAGTAGCTTTTACAGGAGGAATAAGATTAACATACAGAACAGGAAGAAGAATCAGAAAAAGAACACTACCTAGAGAAGGCAATACTAGAGTATTAGTAGTAGGTGCAGGAAATGCTGGTGAAATGATCATCAACGAATTAAAAGAAAACCCACAACTAGGGAAAATTCCAGTAGGGATAATAGATGACGATGTAAATAAATTAGGTAGAAGAATACATAATGTAAAAATACTAGGAAAAACAAAAGATATAAAAGAAATAGTAAAGGAACATGACATAGACGAAATTATATTAGCGATGGCTAATCTAGACAATGAAAGAAAAAAAGTAATCATAGAAAAATGTAAATCTACAAAATGCAAAGTGAAAACTATACCAGGGGTATATGAAATCATAGATGGTAAAGTAGATATAAAGAAAATTAGAGATGTAGATATAGAAGATCTGCTAGGTAGAGAACCTATCAAAGTAAACCTAGGAGAAATAAGCGAATACATTCAAAATAAAGTAGTACTAGTTACAGGAGGAGGAGGAAGTATAGGAAGCGAACTATGCAGACAAATAGCAGGATTCAATCCAAAACACCTAATAATACTAGACAACTACGAAAATAATGCTTATGCAATACAGCAAGAACTAATTAGAAAACATGGGGATGAGTTGAAGCTAAGTACTATAATAGCATCAGTAAGAGAAAAAGTAAGATTAGAAGAAATCTTCAAAGAATATCTACCAGAAGTAGTATTCCATGCAGCAGCACACAAGCATGTACCATTAATGGAAAATAGTCCAACAGAAGCTATTAAGAACAACATATTTGGAACAAAAAATGTAGCAGAACTAGCTGATGAATATAGAACAAAAAGATTTGTACTAATCTCTACAGACAAAGCAGTAAACCCGACCAATATCATGGGAGCTACTAAAAGAGCCGCTGAAATGGTAATACAGACCTTAAATGAAAAAAGTGAAACAGAGTACGTAGCAGTGAGATTTGGCAATGTACTTGGAAGTAATGGGAGTGTAATTCCACTTTTTAAAAATCAAATTGCTGAAGGTGGACCTATAACTATTACCCATCCGGATATTATTAGATACTTTATGACTATACCTGAGGCAGTACAGCTAGTGATACAGGCTGGAGCTATGGCATGTGGTGGAGAGATATTTATACTGGATATGGGAGAACCAGTAAAAATAGTAGACCTTGCTAATAACCTAATCAGTCTGAGTGGATTTGAGCCAAATAGAGATATCAAAATAAAGTACACAGGACTAAGACCTGGGGAGAAGTTGTATGAAGAACTTCTTATGGCGGAAGAAGGTATAACGAAAACAGATAACAAGAAGATATTTATAGGTAATCCTTTAGATATTAATACGGATGTTATGGGAAAAAATTTAGAGATTTTAGATAAAATTATAGAAAAAGAAGATGTAGAGCTTATAGATAGTGTAATGAGAGAGTTTGTTAATACTTATATAAGTCCAGAAGAAGCAAATAACAGAAGGGATAAAGAATTAGTATGTCAGTAGATGTAAAAGAAAGAGTAAATATACCTTTTTCACCACCAGATATAACTGATGTTGAGATAAATAACGTTGTAGAAGTCCTAAAATCAGGATGGATAACAACAGGACCTAAAACAAAAGAATTTGAAAGACAAATAGCAGGCTATTGTAATACAAATAGAGCTATATGCCTAAACTCTGCAACAGCAGGAATGGAAATGACACTTAGAGTTCTTGGAATAGGTGAAGGTGATGAAGTAATAACAAGTGCCTATACTTATACAGCATCAGCAAGTATTATACACCATGTAGGAGCAAAAATAGTATTAGTAGATACTGCAAAAGATTCATTCCAAATGGACTATAACAAATTAGCAGAAGCAATTACAGAAAAAACAAAAGCTATAATACCAGTAGATTTAGCTGGATTAATGTGTGACTATGACAAGATACTTGAAGTAGTCAATTCAAAAAAGAACTTATTTAAATCAAATAATAACATACAAGAAGCTATGGGAAGAGTAGCAGTATTAGCAGATGGAGCACATTCATTTGGAGCTAGTCAAAAAGGTAAAATGAGTGGAAGTGTAGCAGACTTTACAAGTTTTTCATTCCATGCAGTTAAAAACCTTACAACAGCAGAAGGTGGAGCAGTTACTTGGAGAAGTATAGATGGAATTGACGATGAAGATATATACAAGATATACAACACTTTATCACTTCATGGTCAAACAAAAGATGCTCTAGCTAAGACTAAGATAGGATCTTGGGAATATGATATAGTTGAGCCTGCATATAAGTGTAACATGACTGATATTATGGCTGCTATAGGACTTGGACAATTAAGTAGATATGAAGGTTTATTAAATTATAGAAAAGCAATTATAAATAGATATAATGAATTACTTAATGATGTAGATGGAGTAGAAGTATTAAGACACTATACTGATGAAAATACATCAAGTGGGCATTTATATCTTATAAGGCTTACCGGAAAAGATGAATCATTTAGAAATGAAGTTATAACTAAGATGGCAGAGCAAGGTATAGCTACTAATGTTCATTACAAACCATTGCCACTATTAACAGCATATAAGAACTTAGGATTTAAGATAGAAAATTATCCTAATGCGTTCGATATGTACAGAAATGAGATTACATTACCTTTAAATACATTAATAAGTTTAGAACAAGTTGAGTATGTAGTTGAAAATTTAAAGATAGCTATAAATAAATAGAGATTTAATGGAGGTGTTTTATGTTTATAAAACATATGCTAGATAAAGTATTTGGAATAATACTTTTGATTTTATTATCTCCGATACTAATAATACTAATATTAGCAGTAAAATTAGATAGTAAAGGGCCAGTAATATTTAAACAAAAAAGATTAGGTAAAGATGGAGATACGTTTGAAATATATAAATTTAGAACTATGCACGTAGATGCTCCTGATTTAAGGAATGAAGATGGATCTACATTTAATAGTGATGATGATCCAAGAGTAACTAAAGTAGGTAAAATAATGAGGAAAACAAGTTTAGATGAATTGCCTCAAATAATAAATGTTATAAATGGTGAAATGAGTTTTGTAGGTCCAAGACCAGATTTACCAGAACAATTAGAAAGATATATGGAATTTGAAAGACGTAAATTAAATGTTAGGCCAGGAATAACTGGATATAGCCAAGCATATTTTAGAAATTCTATAGTGGCAGAAGAAAAATTTAAAAATGATGTTTTTTATGTTGATAACTATAGCATTATATTAGATTTGAAAATCTTAATAGCGACAGTTACGAGTGTACTATTTAATAAGAATATAAATAATAACGGTTACTATACTATGAAAGATATAGATACAGAAGTGAATCAAACAGACAATTTTGAAAAAATAACTAATAAGTAATAGGAATTAAGATTGGGAGAGTGTAAATTGATACTAGCAAAAGATATAAAATTAAGAGCATTGAATAGCGAAGATAAAGTTAAAATTTTGAGCTGGGCTAACGATCCTGATATAAAGATATTAACCGGAGGTATATTTCCGGTATCAGAGATAGAGCATCAAAGATGGTTTGAATCAAGAGTGGTAGAACCTATAAATAAGACATTTGGAATTGAAACTAATGAAAACTCAGAAATAATAGGTATTATAGGTTTGAAAGAGACAGACTTAATTAATAGAAGTTCTGAATTATATATATATATTGGAAATAAACAATATTGGGGAAAAGGATATGGTACACAGGCAGTTTCAAGATTAGTTGAATTCTGCTTTGATGAACTTAATTTAAATAGAATTTGTTTGTATGTATTTGATTATAATGAAAGAGCTATAGCATCATATAAAAAGGTCGGATTCAAAGTAGAGGGTATTTTAAGGCAAAGTTTATATAAAAAAGGAAAATATCACAATAAAGTATTGATGTCTGTTTTAAGAGAAGATTTAAAATAAAAGATAAGATAGGTAGGAAATATGAAAAAGTTAATTATTTTAGGTGCAAGCATATTACAAGTACCAGCCATAAAAAAAGCTAAAGAAATGGGATTGTATGTGATTGCATTAGATATGGACCCTGATGCTATAGGATTTAAATATGCACATGAGTATCATATTATAAGTACAATAGATATAGATGGAGTATTAGAGCTAGCAAAAAAGATAAAACCTGATGGAATTATGACTCTAGCTTCAGATAAGCCTATGCTCACTGTAGCAAAAGTAGGAGAGGAATTAGGATTAAATACTATATCAACTGAAACATCAGTAAAAGTAACTAATAAAGCTAGAATGAGAGAAGCACTACAGAAAAGAAATGTACCTATACCAAAATTTAGAGTAGTGAATAATAGAGAGGAGTACTTAGAGGGTATATCACAATTTAATAATAAATTTATAGTGAAACCAGCTGATAGCTCTGGAAGTAGAGGTATATTTTTAGTGGAAAATATTGAGCAAGCTGAGGAAGCATACGAATATAGCTTAAGATACTCTTCTACAGGAGAAGTACTAATAGAAGAATATATGGAAGGGCCAGAGGTTAGTGTAGAGTGTATTACGGTAGATGGTGAGACTGAAGTAATAGCTATAACTGATAAATATACAACTGGTTCTCCTCATTTTATAGAATTAGGACATAATATACCAAGTATATTGAGTGAAGATATAAAAAAAGATATTAAAATTACTACAAAAAAAGCTATAAAAGCTTTAGGAATAGAGGTAGGACCTTCTCATACTGAAATAAAGGTTACATCTAAAGGCGCTAAAATAGTAGAAGTAGGAGCGAGACTTGGTGGAGATAATATAACTACGCACCTTGTACCACTTGCTACAGGTATAGATATTGTAGAAAAATCAATTAAGGTATCTATTGGGAGGAGCACTACAAAAAAACAACGTATAAATGAGGCAGCTGCAATTAGATATATGACAGTAGATAATGGTACGATTAAGGGAATTTTTGGATTAGAATCTGCTATCAAGATTAAAGGTGTACAAGAAATAAAAATAACTAAAGGTATTGGAGAAAAAATAGAATACTTTTCTAGTAGTACAGATAGAGTTGGGTTTATTATATGTAAAGCTAATAATGTAGATAATGCATTAAAATTATGTAAAGAAGTAGAGAAAATTATAAAAATAAAAGTTATTTAAAAAGATAGGAGAATTAGAGTATGGCTAGAGTTTTAGTAACTGCTCATCTTGGAAGGCACTTTAGAATATTTGGACAAAGTGATTATAAAGTACTATTAAAGATGGGTCATGAGGTTCATATTGCAGCTAATTTTAATAGTGAAGTAGACCAGTTTGAGAATTCAGATGTTATAAAACATCAGATTGATTTTGATAGAAATCCATTTAGCAAACAAAATTTAAAAGCATTTAACCAGTTAAAAGAGTTATTTAAACAACAAAAATTTGATTTAATACATTGTCAATCTCCATCGGGAGGTGCAATTACAAGATTAGCAGCTAAAGAAACTAGAGGAAAAGGAACTAAGATATTATATACAGCTCATGGTTTACATTTCTTTGAGGGAGCGCCTGGTAAAAATTGGATTATGTATTATAACTTTGAAAAGTTCCTTGCAAAGTACACAGATTGTATTATTACTATTAATGAGGAAGATTATAATTCAGCAAAAGAAAAGCTTAGAATTAAGGATGTAGAACATGTACATGGGGTAGGTATTGATTTAGATAAGTTTACACCTCAAACTAGTGAAAAGAAAATGTCACTTAGAAAAAAATATGGATATAATGAAGATGATTTTATTGTAATATATGTTGGAGAATTGAGCAACAGAAAAAATCAAAATATGGCTATAGATGGTATAAATAATTTGAAGCATAGAATACCGAATATAAAGTTATTATTAGTAGGAACTGGCAATCTAAAAAATGATTATGAAGAAAAAGTTAATAAATTAGCGATACAAAATCATATTCAATTTTTAGGATATAGAAAAGATATATCAAATCTAATGGCATTATCAGATATTTGTATTTCTACTTCAAGACAAGAAGGGCTTCCTGTAAATATAATGGAAGCAATGGCAACGGAACTTCCTTTAGTAGTTACAAATTGTAGAGGTAATAGAGATTTAGTAAAAAATGATTATAATGGTTATGTAATTGATATTGATAATGTAGATGAATTAAGTTTATCAATAAATAACATATTTGAATCAAATGAAATAATAGAGTTATTTTCAACCAATAATAAACTTACTATAAAAAGATACTCTATTGAAAATATAGAAAAAGAAATGAATAAAGTATATACAAAATATATTTAGTTTATATCAAAAATAAAAGTATAGGAGATGATATTGAAATATGAAAAAAAGAGTATTACATTTGCTTTCAAGTAATTCACTCTCTGGAGCCGAGAGTGTAGCTATTAATATAATTAAATCATTGGAAGATGAATATGAATTTGTATATGTATCTCCTAAAGGTCAAATAGAATATGCGCTAAAAGAAAAAAAGATAAACTATATACCATTAGATAATATAAGTCCATATAGTTTAAATAAATTATTCAATGAATGGAAACCAGATGTAGTACATGCTCATGATTTTAGGGCTAGTATAAAAACTGCTTTGAGTTTATATAAATGTAAGAAAATATCTCATCTACATCAAAATCCTTCATGGATAAAGTATATAAATAAATATTCTATTGCTTACACATCAACGTGTTTTGCTTATGATAATATACTAACAGTATCATCGCAAATTAGAGAAGAAGCTATTTTTTCTAAGTTAGTAAAAAATAAAATAAAAAAATTAGAAAACTGTATTAATAGAGATGATGTTATCAGAAAATCAAAACTTGATGATAATAACGATATATATGATGTTGTATATATTGGAAGATTAGCAGAGGAGAAGGACCCACTAAGATTTATAAAAATAATAAAGGAAGTTAAAAATTCAAAACCTAATATAAAAGTTGCTTTGGTAGGTGAGGGATTATTATTAAGTGAATGTGAAACCTTGATACAAAAATTTAAATTAGAGTCAAATATTGAAATGTTAGGTTTTTTAAATAATCCATATAGTATAATGAAAAAATCAAAAATATTAGTTATGACCTCTAAATGGGAGGGGTTTGGATTAGTTGCAGTAGAAGCTATGATTTTAGGAAAACCAGTATTAGCTTCACCGGTAGGAGGATTAAAGTCGATAGTTACGCAAGATTTTGGTGGGCTATGTTCAACAAATGATGAGTATGTAAACAGAATAACTAATTTATTAATAAATTTAGATGAATATGAAATTAAATCGAAAAATGCTACACAATACTCTAAAAAATTTACAGATATAGATAGATATAAAAGTGAATTAAGACAGATATATATTGGATAATGACAATTCAGTTATATTTAGGCTTTTATTAAAAAATATAATGATCACGATTAATTTATTGATAAAAATATGAACGAGGTAAAGCTATGAATCAGAAAAAGACTGAAAAAAAATTAGAAGAACTGTTAATTATGTTTATCTATAGCATATGTATTTTATTCGCAAAATCAATCAATTCCATATTAATATTTGCTTTAGGTATTATATTAATTACCTACTTCTTTAAAAAGTTCAAAAAAGATTACAATAATGAAGAAGCGTTAGTTTTAATAATGTGCATATTAATGCCAACCTCTTTCGTATCAATATTAGGTACTAATTATGGAAAGTTGCCTATTACTTGGTTTCATATCATAACTTTAATTTTACTAATTATATTAGTAAAAGATAGGTTTAGAGTAGGGCCATCGTTAATAATAATTATGTTATTCAGTATTTTTTGTGTAGCTAGTTTGTTTATATCTAATAATATTTTTAATGCATTAAAGCAGATTATGACAATATTTATATTCATGTTATCATTTTTTATAGGAGAACAGTTTGTATATAAATGTAATATTAAATTAGAAAAAAAAATGAAATATTACTATTATATAAATATATATATTTTCGTGATTATGATTTTCATACAAAAAATATTTTATGAAAACTTATTTGTTAAAATTGGTTACACTGAGGTATACGCAAATAGAATAGTTTATGCTGCGTATATGAGTGATTTTAGTTTTTCAAATTTATATGTAGCTACAGGGGCTTTATTATTATTAATAGACTTTATAAGAAATAAAAGAATATCACTTGTTAGGTTTATTATAGGACAATTTATATTAATATCTGGATTAATAGCTATTAATTCTAGAACTGGATTATATGCATTTATAGTTATAGCAGGATTATACTTGATAATTAACTCAATTAGATTAAATTATAAAAGTATGATAATAGCTTTCATAGGAGTTATTACTATTCCATTTATTTTAGAAATAGTATTAGAACTTAGAGGAGGACAAAATTTATTGGATAGCTCTGGAAGAGTAGGAAGCTATATAGAAGCATTAAGAATATTTTCACAAAGGCCATTAATAGGAATAGGATTTGGAATAGAGCAATTTGTAACTACTTATAATATAGGAGTTCCGCATAATATTATAGTACAATACTTATGTCAAATGGGCATAATTGGAACTACTTTGTTTATATCTATATTTATACAATTTTATAAAAAAGTATATAGATATAATAATGAATATTCATGGATTTTACTTATGATTTTGGTAGGGGCTTTAGCAATACCAGATATACCGAGTTCTAGATTTTTATCTATAATTATAATTATGATTTTTATAAAAGCTAGTGAGAATATATTTAAAGAGGTGAAATATGAAAAATAAAAGAAGAATTTCAGAAATTATATTAAATAAATCTATTAAATCATACAATAGAAATCATGTAATCAGAGCTAAAGCATACAATATTTTACTAAGAATAGTTTTTGCATGTGATATATATTATACTGCTCATATAGATGAGTCTGTTGAATTAATACACAATGGTTTAGGGGTAGTGATACATCCTAAAAGCAAGATAAGTAAAGGGTGTAAGATATATCAAAATGTTACCTTAGGAGGTAATGGTAAAATAGTTAATGGAGAAAAAATAAATTTAGGTGGACCAAAATTAGAAGAAGATGTAACTGTGTTTGCAGGAGCTTGTGTACTAGGACCAATTGTAATTGGTAAGGGCGCAATAGTAGGAGCTAATGCAGTTGTGACGAAAGATGTTCCACCAAATAGTTTAGCAGTAGGAGTACCTGCTGTTGTTAAGCCTTTAAATAATAATTATAATTTTAAAGTATATTAATAATAATTATTATATCATATTAATCAGCCTTAAAGGCTGAATTAATACAACAAGACATCGTTTTAATATAAAGGAGTATTTAAATGGATAAAATTAAAGTATTACATTATACACCAGGTTTTTTATCAGGAGGAATAGAATCTAGATTATTGGATTGGTATAGAAACATAGATAGATCTAATATACAATTTTGCTTAGTAAAATTAAATAATATAGATGATACTCATAATATAAGTGAATTTAAAAGGTTAGGAGGCGAAGTTTATAATTTTCCTTCACTTAATTTGAAAAATTCATTTAAATATATAAAAGAATTAACTAAATTATTTAAAAATAATAAATTTGATGTAGTACATGTACATGATGTGAATTCGGGGATATTTGTTCTTATCATAGCTAAAATCAGTAAAATTAAACTTAGGATATTACATTCTAGAACCACTGATTATTTGCCTAATGAAAAAAATCTACTAATAAAAAAATCTTTGAAAAAATTAGGACCTATTTTTAGTAATAAATTTTTTGCATGCTCAGATGAAGCTGGAATTTGGCTATTTGGTGATAAAAAAAGTAAAGATGTAAAAGTTATTAAAAATGGAATTCAAATTGAAAAGTTTATATTTGATGAAGAAAAAAGAAATAGTATAAGGCAAGAATTAGGGATAAAAGATAAAAAAGTTGTAGGTACAATAAGCAGACTTTCACCACAAAAGAATATAAATTTTTTATTGAAAGTATTCAGTAAAATTTATGAAAAAGACAATAATACAGTTCTTTTGATAGTTGGAGAAGGACAAATGAAACAGGAACTTATAGAAAAAGCTAAATATCTTTCGCTAGAAAATCAAATAATTTTCTTAGGAGAAAAGAATGATGTATGGAATTATTATATGGCTTTTGATTTATTTATATCTACATCATTGTATGAAGGTTTTGGAACTACAGCCATTGAATCTCAAGCTACTGGAACTCCTACCTTATTATCTACAGGTTTTCCAAATGTAGTATGTGTTACTAATATAGTAGAGCGTATAAATTTAGATGATAGTATTGAAAAATGGGCAGAGAGATCTATAAAACTTATGAAAGTAAGAGGTAAAAAAACTATAACCAATGAAATAATTGAAGCTGGTTATAGCGCAGAGCAAGTTGCAAAAAATTTAGAATGTATATATTTAAACATTAAGTAATTATAAGGATAGAAAGGTAAAAAAATATGAAAATAGCTATAACAGGTATTGGTTATGTAGGATTATCTAATGCTATACTACTTGCAGAATCTAATGAAGTAGTAGCAGTAGATATAATACAAGAAAAAGTAGATATGGTAAATAATAAAAAATCTCCAATAGTAGATAATGAGATTGAAGAATATTTAGCAACTAAAGAGTTAAATTTAGTAGCTACAACTGATGTATTTAAAGCATATCAAGGAGCAGATTACGTTGTTATATCTACACCAACAGATTATGATGTAGAAAAGAATTACTTTAATACTAGAACAGTAGAAGCAGTTATAGCTAATGTATTATCTATAAATCCAGATGCTACAATGGTTATAAAGTCAACTGTGCCGGTAGGATATACTGAAAAAGTAAGAGAAATGTTTGATACTGATAATATAATATTTTCACCAGAATTCTTAAGAGAAGGAAAGGCATTATACGATAACCTATATCCTTCAAGAATAATAGTAGGAGAGCAATCAGAAAGAGCAGAAAAATTTGCTAACCTTTTATTAGAAGGTGCAATAAAAAAAGATGTTACAGTTTTATTAACTAATAGTACTGAAGCAGAAGCAGTAAAGCTATTCTCTAATACTTATCTAGCACTAAGAGTTGCATATTTTAACGAATTAGATACGTATGCAGAAATTAGAGGATTAGATACAAAACAGATAATCGAAGGTGTTGGACTAGACCCTAGAATAGGATCTCACTATAATAATCCTTCATTTGGATACGGTGGATATTGTTTACCAAAGGATACTAAACAATTAAGAGCAAATTATGATGATGTACCTAATAATATAATAGGTGCTATAGTTGATGCTAATACAACAAGAAAAGATCATGTAGCAGATATGATAATAAAAAGAAATCCTAAAACTGTAGGTATATATAGATTAACAATGAAAACTAATTCTGATAACTTTAGAGCTTCTTCTGTTCAAGGTATTATGAAGAGAATAAAAGCTAAAGGTATTGAAGTTGTTGTCTATGAGCCTGTTTTAAATGAAGATACTTTCTTTAATTCTAAGGTTATTAAAGATTTTTATGAATTTAAAGAAATATGTGATGTTATAGTATCAAATAGATTATCTAAAGAATTATTTGATGTAGAAGAAAAAGTTTATACAAGAGATTTATTTAATAGAGATTAACTTAGAAATTAAGAGAGTATTTTAAATTAGAGTAATGTATTTACAAAAACTATAAATACATTACTCTAATTTTATAGGAGGAATTTATGAGTAAAGTAGCTAAGGCGACAATAGGACTTATGATAGTTACTATGCTATCTAAAGTTCTTGGTTTTAGTAGAGAGTTAGCATTAACATATGTATACGGAGCAACTGGACCTGCAGATGCATATATAACAGCAGTAAGCATTCCAACAATTTTATTCGCATCTGTGGCAACAGCACTAGCAACAACATTTATACCTATATTTTATGAAGTTGATAAAATAGATGGAAGAGAACGATCTATTAAGTTTACTAATAATGTATTTAACATATTAGTAATTTTAAGTACTATGATTGCTATAATAGGATTTATATTTGCAGAGCCCTTAGTTAAAGTATTTGCAATGAATTTTAGTGGTGAGAAACTGATATTAGCTGTATCATTTACAAGAATAATGATATTTGGATTAATATTTATAGCATTAAGTTATATAATGACTGCTTATTTACAAATAAGTGGAAACTTTACTATACCAGGAATGATAGGTTTTCCCTATAATATATTCATCATAGGCGGAATTATACTAAGTGCTAATGGTAATATAAATATAATGGCGATAGGAACATTAATAGCTATGTCAAGTCAATTTTTATTTCAGTTACCATTTGCAATAAAAAATGGATATAGATATATACCGTATATAAATATCAAAGATCAATATATAAAAAAAATGTTAGGTCTTATAATACCTGTATTTATAGGTGTGGGAGTAAATCAAATAAATTCTATAGTGGATAGAAGTTTAGCATCTACATTAGGTGATGGATTTATAACTATACTAAATAGTGCAAATAGATTAAATGGCTTTGTAGTCGGTATATTTATAGTTACTATTGCATCTGTTATATATCCTGCTTTATCTAAACTATCTAACGATGATGACAAAGAAAAGTTTGTAACATCTGTAGCACAAAGTGTTAACACTGTAGTTCTTTTAATAATACCTATATCTGCTGGTGCTATAGTACTTGCAGAACCTGTAGTCAGAATTGTTTTTGAAAGAGGAGCATTTGATGTAGAAGCTACAAAAATGACAGCTATTGCACTTGCTTGTTATTCTATAGGTATGATAGCGGTTGGACTTAGAGAAATATTAAATAAGGTATTTTATTCTCTGCAAGATACTAAGACTCCTATGATTAATGGGGCTTTAGCTATGGGAATGAATATCGTATTAAATATTATATTGATAAAGTATTTAGGACATGCGGGTCTTGCTTTAGCAACTAGTATATCAGCATTGATTTGTATAGTGTTGCTGTTTAGAAGTCTTAAGAAAAAGATTGGTTATTTTGGACAAGATAAGATATTAAATACTATGGTTAAGTCATTAATAGCTGCAGTTTGTATGGGAATTGTTACAATGCTAACTTATAAGTTGTTATCTAATGTTTTAGATGTAGGATTTATACAAGAGGCAGTTTCATTATTTGGATCTATAGGATTAGGTGCTATAGTTTATACAGGTTTAGTAGTATTGTTGAAAGTAGAAGAGGTAAATATTGTAGTGAATATGGTTAAGAGTAAGTTAAATAGATAGCAATCCAAGTCACAGATTACTTGGATAGGACGCCCGGCAGGCTGTGCGAAAATCAACTTTTAAAGATTTAATTTTGAGCTAAATTGTAAAATATATAATCTAGCTCAATTTTCAATCTATATAAAATAGCACAAAGAGAGGCTATTATCTCTTTAACCCCTAAGATATTTATTAGCAAGCCAAGTCACAGGTTCCTTGGCAAGG
>NZ_JBOFOR010000262.1:0-61354 GCF_051659545.1 Romboutsia sp.
GCAAAAGTAAATCTCAACTTATCTCCTTCAAGTTTATGCATTTCATTGTTAGAATAAGCTATAAAATCCCCTATCAGTAAATTAGTAGGTAATTGTAACAAGTACATTCCTACACAGCTTCTAGCTGCATTGTGTCCAGCCAAACTACCAGTGGATATAGCTTCTGTATGACCAACATAATACCCACTTTTTTCTCCAGCTACAAATAAATTACTTATCCCTTTAACCCTCATATAATTATCTCTTGGTGCTACAGACATATATCTAATCGAATTACCTTTCCCACCTGAATAAGGATCAACTATTAATGCATCTTCAAAGCCAGGTATCAATCTAAGTTTTTCTAGATTGTAAAAAGGAGACATAAGTTTAGCATGGCCTGTATCTATCAAAACTATATTGTCAGAAAACTCCTGTAGAGCATACTGTTGGCATACTTTAATATCTAACTTTTCTTCATTTATAAATTCTTCTGGCAAAGGTATTACTGCACGACCTTTCTCCTTTAATTCATTTTGTATTTCTTCACTTAAAGATTCCTTTAATAACTTTATAGAACCACTAAACGCACCAAAATCACCATTATTTCTTCTACCTACCATATCTTCAATCCCACATCTACTAGTTATACTTACTCTTCCACCAAAAGAAGGGCATCTCAGTATACACATAGCACATCCATTTCCATACTTAGAGCAGTTTCCCATAGGTCCTGATGAACCAGTAGTTTCTACAAATGCATCTCCTGTTATTCTTTCTCCAGTTTCTAAAATAACAGCTATTATTTTATTTTCTTCCAGTTCAACATCTACCACTCTACTAAAAAATTTAACATCTATATCCATACTTTTTATTAAGCTTCTCACTGGTCTTTCTATTTTTGTTACATTATATATTGATGCATGATTGTGTCCTGGAAAATCTATATTTCTATGAGTAGAATACTTATCTGTTATTTCAAATAATTCTTTTGCACCTAAGACCATAGCTTCTTCTGTAGCTGTATATCTACCATTGTTTCTCATTATGCCACCAACATTTCCAAGCCCTAATAATAAATCTGTTTTTTCTAGGATTACAACATCAGAGCCTGCTTTTTTTGCAGATATTGCTGCTGCACAACCAGACCATCCTCCTCCTATAACAACAACTTTAGCCATAAACTTTCCCCCTAAAAAACTATATTATAAAGTATTTAAGAAATCTCTACTATCAATTTGTGATTTACATGTTTTTAATTTTTGTCCATTTATATTTATAGCACAAGCTCCACAGATTCCTTCTCCACAACAAATTAAATTGTTATTAGATACTGAAAGCTTTAACTCTTCATCTATCATATTTACTATATTCATAATTTCTTTATTGAAATCATTTCCTCCACCACTATATACAAGTTCAATATTATTTCTCTTTATATAGTCACTTATAAAACTTCTATCTTCAACTATATCTACGTTGTAAATATTCCCACCTAAATCAATTATTTTTTTTACTACATCCTCTATAACAATTCCATTTCTATTGATAAATATATCTACCTTATTCTTGTTTTCTCTTAGCCTTTTTATTATATTAATTGAATTGACTTGTGATAAACCATTTAATATTATTAAACAGTTAGAATTTGACGTAGATTTTATTTCTTTTATCCCGAATATGCCATTGTAATACGGCCC
Organism: Romboutsia sp.; assembly: GCF_051659545.1. GTDB lineage: Bacteria > Bacillota > Clostridia > Peptostreptococcales > Peptostreptococcaceae > JBOFOR01. Next base: position 1,680 of record NZ_JBOFOR010000262.1, read on the forward strand.
TTTAACATACACTTCATCAAAATTAATTATAGTCTTAGTTTTAATACCTCTCGCTTTGATTACTACTTCCAGTATGTTATTCTCTGTGTCTATATCCATTACTGATATAGGCGTATTAAAAACATCACTACTTCTATCTTTGCTTTTAATTAAAATATAAGTTCCTGGATTACAAAGTTCTTTTGATATGCTACTTGGTATTTTTATTTTAACTAAGAATGTGTTAGTTTGAATTTCTTTAACATTTTCTATTTTGCATAAATATTCTTGTCTTAAATTTACAGGTGAGTTTTTATTATGTTGTACTTCATTATAAATACATGTTCCTTGCCATAAACAATTACATTTATTGTTTCCATTTACCATATTACATCTTATGCAATCACCTGAATATGCAAGATGGCAAGGACAATATTTGCTACCTGCATCAGCACATGATTGAACTATAGTTTTTTTCACATTATCCACTTCCTTATAATGACATTTTCAATTGTCTCTATTCCTATACTACTAATTTATTATTTAAATACTATTTTGTTACAAAAGTATTTTTTAATAGTCCTATTTTTTTCTAATTAAAATATACTATAATATAGTATAATTAAATTAATTTATATCATTATAATTTTTAGAAATTTTATAAATATTATTATAGGAGAGAATAATATGACTAACACCTTTCTTTTTTCCAAAGAACACTTAATAATAATCTTAATGTTTGCTATATTTATATATTTTTGTCCTAAGTTAACCAAAAATTTATTACCTTATAGCTACATTGTTGAAAAAATAATTTGCGGTTTACTAATTTTAGAAATTGTTTTTGAACAAGTTTCAATTGCTTCTATGGGAAATTATAATGTGTTTACTTGCTTACCCATTGAGATTGGCAGATTTACAGCATATTTATGTATAGCCATTTTATTCTTTAAGCAGTATCATTTATTTAATGTATTTTTTTCTTGGAGTTTAGTATGTTCAATAGGTGAAATAATTTTCTTTAAATATATGCCATATAGATTTCCAAATGTGCTCTATTTCTTTGCTATAATATCAAAATGCTTATTAGTATACGCTACTGTCTATATGGTTGAAGTTAGAAAATTTAAAGTTAGTAAATCTGCTATAAAAGATAATCTTCTTATGTGCTTGGCCTATTTTACATTTATTGTAGCTTTAAATTTTATCACATCTTCTTATTATAACTATAGTTTTTCCAATCAAAATATATTTAGTATCGCTATATTTATATTACTAACAACAATTATATATATTCCCATTTTTATCTTTGATAAAGACAAAGGTGAATTTAAACTAAAAAATAAAAATAAATAAAAAAAGCTCGCTATTTATAGCGAGCAAATGATTTTTATTTTCAGATTGTGTTATGTAAGAAGAAAATAAAAATCTTAGGCGATTCTAATTATAACATAATTTTGTTAATTTAGAAAATTTTTATTTTTTATTGTATGACTATATTTTTTCAAATAATTTATTTATAATAGACTTTACTTCGGTCATCGATTCAAATAACGTTCGCTTATCTTCCTCGCTTAATTTTTCTACTTTTTTATTTATAATTCCTATAAAAACTTGTACTTCTTGAATTAAAACTCTATCTCCTTCTTCTGTTATACCATAGAAGGTATTTCTTCTATCCCTAGTATCTTCTTCTCTATATACATATCCTTTTTCAACTAATTTATTTAATAATATACATAAACTTGATGTTGATACATGTAAATCCCTACTTAGATTTTTCAATTCTATTTTTTTATGTTGCTTTATACTAGATAATGCAAAGAACTGTCTTTCTGTAAGGTTATTTTCCTTTGTAAATCTTTCATTATTTACTATCTTTATTAAATTATGAAATTTATTCATATTTTCTAATAATAGCATTGAAACCAAATTATTTTCCATTAACTTTACCTTTCTATCTACATAATAAATCTATTATAATAAATTTTAAATTTTTCCTTCTTTTCTATTATTATACTATAAGTAGACATTATATTCTATTTAAATTATTTTAATGTAAAATTTTTAACACTAATAATGAATTTTTATTACATGAAAATTTATTATACTAAAATACTATCTATTTTGCTAAAAAAATACTATCTATATTTATAGATAGTATTTTTTTATGATTTTTTATTGTTGTTTTGTGCTAGTTTTTGGATTTTTTCTATAACTTTAGGTGTTACTGTAAGTATATTGTCAACCATATTTATACTGTTATCTAAGCTCATTAGCCTTGTTTCTCCATTTTCGACTACTACAAATGCTACGGGCTGAATTGATACAGCTCCTGCACTTCCTCCTGCAAAGTTTGCATCACATTTTTCGCTTGATGATTCTACTTCTTTTTCTTTATTATCGCTATAACCTTTAGAGTATTCTCCTCCACCTATCCCAAATCCAATAGTGACTTTAGATATAGGTATTACTACTGTAGTATCAGTTTGTATAGGGTCTCCTACTATTGTATTTGCATCTATTGATCCCTTTATAGTTTCAAGCGTTGTCTCCATAAGACTTTTTATTGAACCAGGTGCTCTCATTTTTTCCATCCTCCTTATGTTTAGTTTTCTTATAAATTTTGTATGTAGTTATAATAATTTTATATATGATTTTGAAGCTTAATTTTATATGAACTTTAATATTTCCTTTTATGTAATCCTCTGTAAAATTAGGTAATACTTTTAAATATATTTTATTTGGATTAATCATGTTGATTAAATGGCCATATATAGTATTTATAAGTAAGTATATAAAAGTGGTAAACCCTATATTTTCATTTCCAAATTCTATATTTGAGTAAAACTCTTCTATTTCTATATTTTTTATAAGCTGAAAAATACTATCTATATCTTTTAGAGAAACCTTATTATGCCCTCCTTTTGATTTATTTTTTGGAGATTTTTCCTTGTTTGCTTTCTTTTTTTTCTTTTTTCTAGGGTACAGTTGCATATCTATATTAATTAATTTAAATAGATATGTAATATTTAGTTTTATATTTATATCAGTATTGTTTATTTGTGATAAAAGTATTATGTTTAATTTTGATTTAAAAATAATTATTGTTATCATTAATAACACTATTATTGCAACTGAACTCATTCCAAATATTTCATTAAATCTCATGTTATTATTATTTTCTAAAAATATTTATGTATACTAAAAAAGGCACAAATTAATAATTAATTTGTACCTTTTTAATTAAATTTTTATTCTACATCAATATTATTGTATATTTCTAACGGGGGTAACTCTTCTAGTTTTTCTAGGCTTAACAATTTTAAAAATTCATTTGTAGTTTTATATATTATAGGTTTACCAATTTTATTAAGCCTCCCAGCTTCAAATATAAGATCATTTTCTAAAAGAGTCTGTATAACCTTATCACACTTAACTCCTCTTAGTTCTTCTATCTCTACTTTAGTAATTGGCTGTTTATATGCTATTATTGTCAAGGTTTCTAAAGTGGCTTGACTTAAACTTTTCTTTTTTTTAGGCTCTAGAATCTTTTTTATAAAACTTGCGTAATCCTTATTGGTGCACATTTGATATTTATCTTCTAGTTTTATAATTTGTATCCCTCTATTATTTTCCTTATATTCATCTATAAGAGAATTAAGCATATACTCAATTTCTTTACTCGATAATTCTTCATTAATTATATAATTTAATTCTTTTATGCTTATAGGGTCTCCGTATGCAAACATAACAGCTTCTATAATGTTTTTAATTTCTTCACGTTTCATTTTTACACTCCGAATTTTTGTTGATTATAATATCATCGAAAAATAAATCTTGTTCAACGAAGATTTCTTTTGCCTTTATTAATTCTAATATAGATAAAAATGTAGCTATAACTTCGTCTTTATTACATGTTTCTATTATTTTAGAAAAGCGTACTTTATTTTCTTTACTTATAACATTTCTTATATAGTGCATCTTTTCCTCAACCGATATTATTTTTCCTCTTACTATCTTGTTTAATTTTTCATCATTTATATCTTTATTTTCATTTTCTACACTTTTTACTTTTAGTATAAAAGGAAGTATATTTTTTATAGCTTCTATAGATATATCCTCTAGATTTACCTTCTCATCTATTACTATTTCTTCTCTTTTTCTGTAAAATAACTCGTTTATATAACTTACATTAGATTTTATATTTTCTGCAGCCATTTTAAATTTCTTATACTCTTGTAACTTTTCCATTAATTCTAGTCTTGGATCTTCTTCTTCTTCATCATTTTTTTGTTTGTATAATAAGTATCTAGATTTAATCTCTAAAAGTTTTGATGCCATGATTATAAATTCACTTGTTATTTCCAAGTCCATTTTCTCTAACATTTCTAAGTAACTTATATACTGTTTTGTTATTTCTATTATAGATATATCCTTTATATCTATTTTATGTTTAGCTATTAAATCATACAATAAATCTAGCGGACCTTCATAGACTTGTAATTGTATATTATATTTCATTTAATTACCTCTTAACTAGTAAAATATTTTAACTATATTCCATATTATATTTCGTAATGGAGAAACTATTATACCATACGCTCCTGTTACTATAGCAATTAACAATATTGGATAGCTATAGCTCTCATATTTGTATACAATCTCATTATATTTATATGGTATAAATGACGATATTACTCCCCATCCATCTAACGGAGGAATTGGAAGTAAGTTAAATGCTGCAAATGCAATATTATACGACATAGTATAATTTGCTATTTCAATAATAGCGTCCATTCTTGCATATTTTATTACAATAATACAAACTATAGCTGTTAAAATATTTGCAAAAGCTCCCGCAAGAGATACTAGCATATTACCAATCTTATAATTTTTAAAATTATTTGGATTTACAGGTACAGGTTTTGCCCATCCAATACCAACAATGATCATCATTAATAACCCTATTGGGTCTATATGTTTTGCTGGGTCTAAAGTCATCCTGCCTTGCATTTTAGCTGTATCATCTCCTAGTAAATGTGCTACATACGCATGACCTAATTCATGAACAGATATAGCAACAGCTATTGCTACTACACTGGCTAATATATCGCTTAAACTCATATTAAATAAACTCATATTAATTCTCCTAATTTACAATTTTAATACTATTATACCAATATATAAAATTATAATCAAAACTTTTATATATTATACAAATAAACTAGCCTAGATAATACGGTATCTAGGCTTACTTAATTTAATTTAATATTATTTACTCTTAAAATAATCTTCTCTTAAAAGTTCAAATCTATCACATCTTACAACTTTGCTTTCTATTCCTTTAGATATTTTTTTATTATAAGTCTCTACGTATTTAAAACCTAAATTTTCTAAAGATTTCCTAGTTCTTTTATTATCTTCGTAGGTTAATGCAATTAGTTTTTCAACATTCAAGTATTCAAATCCATACTTTAAAGATTGTATTGTAAGTTCTGTAGCAATGTCGTTCCCCCAATATGAAGGATTTATACAAATTCCTATTTCTGCTTCTTTTGCATTTATATACACATTATTTAGACCTATGTTACCTATTACTTTATTGCTTTCTTTCTCTACTATAGCTAAATGTCCTACTTTACCTTTTTTATAGTTATCTAAAAAAAATGTTCGTATAAATACTCTTGTTTGGAGAATATTTTTATGAGGATTTGTAGGTAGATATCTGACCACTTTTTCTTGACTATAATATTCAAACATATCATTAGCATCACTTAATTTTGCAGGCCTTAAAATAAACCTTCCTGTATCAACTGTTTTCATTTGAGGATATTTTGATTTTATCATATATCACTCTCCTTAATGTTTGGATAATAATTATATATGATAAGTTTCTAATTAATGTTAATCTATCAAAGAATGAAAACACAGATACAAAATACGTTCTATTACTTATTTAAATTTGAATTAAAAAAGAAAGCTATAATAGCTTTCTTTTTTATAGCATACTATCTATAACTCTTTGAAGCATTTGTATATAACTTGCTTTATTAATATCTTTTGTATTAACTAAGTCTACTTTGCCTATAAGTTTTTTATCTTTATATACTTCAACTTGGCCTAATTTTGTTCCTCCCTTTAAAGGAAGATTCGGATTATCATATACTTTTATTTTCTTTACAAAATCTTTACTACTACCCTTTTTAATAAGAACTGTCAAATCATCCTTTGCAACTAAATTAATTTTATTTTCTTCAGCTTTATCTAGAGTAAGAGTTGCTACATTATCATCTTTAGAGCATAATTTTATACTTTCATAATTAGCAAATCCAAAATTTAATAGGCTAGAAGCATCTTTAAATCTTTCTGGTGATGTTTGTGCACCTAATGTTACTGCTACTAAATGAGTATCTCCTCTTTTAGCTGATGCTGATAGACAATATTTAGCTTGTTGTGTAAATCCAGTTTTAACACCAGTTGTTCCTTGGTAGTGTTTTACCATCTTATTTGTGTTAGCAAGTCCTACTGTAACTTGTTTCTTTCCTACCACAACTTTGTCCATCCAAGTAGTAAGGTATTTATTTATTGTATCATGTTTTAGTAGTTCTTTAGACATTATTGCTATATCATATGCTGATGTATAATGATTCTCTACTGGAAGACCATTTGTATTTACAAAATTAGTGTCTTTCATTCCAAGTTCCTTAGCTTTAGTATTCATCATTCCTACAAAATCTTCTACACTACCTGCTATATATTCTGCCATTGCAACACATGCATCATTTGCTGATGCTACTGCAATTCCTTTTAATAAGGTGTCTACTGTTTGTGCCTCGCCAGGTTCTAAGAATATTTGACTTCCTCCCATGCCTGATGCATTTCCTGTAATTTGAACATTATCATTTAATTTTATTTTGCCTGAATCTAATGCTTCCACTACTAGAAGCATAGTCATTACTTTAGTTACACTCGCTGGTGGCAATTTCTCATGTATATTTTTTTCATATAAAATTTGTCCACTTCCTACATCCATTAATATAGCTGACTTTGAAGATATATTTATTGTTGAGTTGTTATTTGCAAAAGCTATATTAATGGGCATGATAGAAAGCAATATAGCAACTACTATACTAGCCATTTTTTTCATTCACGTCACCTCTTAATATTATTTAAACTTATTTTATTACTATCTGTTTTTTTTATTCTAAATGGCTAGGTTTTCGACTCACACTTTTTTTCCTAATCGGCGAATGATTTGTTTTTTCTCGCAAAATTCCATTATTGTGAGCATGTTCCAGAATATCAAATATATCTTCAGAGCTCATTCCATAATCTGCGGCTACTTCCATTCTCATTTGCTTTAAAGCCATTTTTGCATTGTGATTTGATTGTACATTAGACATAATTAATCCTCCTAATTTATAATTTGTATATAGTTATGTTTTACTAATATTAGGGAATTATAATTGTTATTTTTTTCAATTTTTATATTTTGCTTAATAATTTCCTTATAATATAAGGAGCCACTCTCATGACTAATTTTAATCATAAGAGTGGCTCCTTTAAATTTACGACATAATATGTCTATCTATAGTCTTTTTCAATAGTTTGAGCTAATATTTTATTTATATTATCCATCATACATGTAAATTTACTTTCACAAATTAAATATTGTTGTAGCTTTTTATTTTTGCCAATCTCATCTTGTATAATGTTTATTTTGATTTTACTTTTTTTATCTAAACTTTTATTTTGCATTAAACAACTTTGAATTTCTATTTGAGTAACTTTATATTCTTTTAATAATTCCTCTAATTTCTTATCTTTTTTTACCTCAGTCATATTTTTTTTAAACTCTTTATACTCTCTGCTATTCTTTATTTCACTTGCTAGTTTTGTAGCTGTATCATAAACACCCATAATTTCCTCCTCAAAAAAAAAGATTGAATATAATAAATTATATTCAATCTTTCTTATTTATACCTCCATTATTATAGGAAGTATCATTGGATTTCTCTTTGTTTTTTGGTATAGATATTCTTTTAAGTTTTCTTTTATGTTATTTTTTAAATAAGCCCACTCTTTAATGTTTTTTTGTTCACATTCTATTAATACATTTTTTATTATATTTTTTGCTCCATCCATTAAATCTTCTGATTCTCTTACGTATACAAATCCTCTAGATATTATATCTGGACCAGCTAAAACTCTACCATCTTCTTTTGATATAGTTACAACTACTATCATAAGCCCATCTTCTGATAAATGTTTTCTATCCCTCAATACTATGTTACCTACATCTCCAACACCTAATCCATCTACTAATACATTTCCTGTTGGTACAGTTCCTGATACTTTCGCTGAATTTCTATCTAATTCTAAAACTTCTCCAGTCTTGTTTACGAATATATTTTGGCTTGGCATTCCTAATTCTTCTGCTAATTCAGCATGTTTCTTTAACATTCTATATTCACCGTGCGCTGGCATAAAGAACTTTGGTCTAACTAATCTATGAATAAGTTTTAACTCTTCTTGTTTTGCATGACCAGATACATGTATATCTTCATCTTCGTAAACAACTTCTGCTCCCTTTTCAAGTAAAGAATTTACTACCTTTGATATTGATTTTTCATTACCTGGTATTGCATTAGCTGATATTATTATTAAATCACCATTTTTTATTTCTACTTTTTTATGCTCAGCACTTGCCATTCTTGCTAGTGCTGACATAGGTTCACCTTGTGAACCAGTAGTTATTAATACAATTTCATTTTCCTCGTATTTATATATATCATTTAAATCAATCATCATATTTTCTGGTATATTTAAATACCCTAAATCACTGGCAACGCCAACTACATTTACCATTGATCTTCCTGATACAGCTACTTTTCTATTAAATTTTTCTGCAGTATTTATTATTTGTTGAAGTCTGTGTATATTAGATGCAAATGTAGCAACTAAAATTCTATTATTGATTGCTTTTCTAAATAAATCATCTAATCCATTTCCCACAGTTCTTTCTGACATAGTTGAGCCAGGTCTTTCTGCATTAGTACTATCAGCTAACATTAATAGAACACCCTTTTTACTTAATTCACAGATTCTATGAATATCCATAACGTCCCCATCAATTGGAGTTAAGTCAACCTTAAAATCTCCTGTATGATATATAATCCCTTGATCTGTATGAACTGCTATTGAACATGCATCAGGTATACTATGATTTACTTTTATAAATTCTACCTCCATATTGCTAAGCTTTACTACTTCCCTCGGTTTTATTACATTTAATTTCACGTTGTTTAATTTGTGTTCTTTAAGTTTAACTTGTATAAGCCCTATACTTAACTTTGCTCCGTATACAGGTACATTTATCTTTTTTAGTATATATGGAAGCGCTCCTATATGATCTTCATGTCCGTGTGTAATAAATATACCTTTGATCTTATCCTTATTCTTAACTAAATAAGTTACATCCGGTATAACTATGTCTATTCCTAACATTTCATCTTCTGGAAAACTTAATCCCGCATCTATTACAATTATTTCATCTTTGTATTCAATAACGGTCATATTTTTTCCTATTTCGTTAAGTCCACCTAATGCCATTACTTTTATTTTATTAGAGTTCTTTTTGAACAATTGCATCCTCTCCTTCTGTCTATTCAATTTTTTCGATATAAACACGTTCTATAGTTTTTAATAATATCAAATCACGCACTCTTTACCAGTTACTATCATTGTACCATAATTCACTAGATAATTTAAGTCATATTTGAAATACATTTATTGTATTATTTTGACAAAGTTATTTTATTCTGCTATTCTCTGATTATAATATAAATATTTTAGGAGGATTTATGCGCGGCAAAACCCATTGTGCAATAGGTGTATTAAGTGTTATACAAGCTTCTATACTTTTCAACATCCCTATTTCTATATTTAATCTTATATTATCCGCTTTTTTTTCCATACTTCCTGATTTAGATGAGTCTAACTCAGTAGTGTCCGATATTTTTTTAAAAAGAAATGTATCTAAATTCATTTTAAAAATGATTATATATTCAATTAACATAGCTATATTTTTTATTTCTTTGAAAATAAACAATAATTTTTACATAAGTTCTATAATAACCTTTACAGCTATTATAGTGATTGAATCTAAATTAACTCATACTCTGCTTAGAAAGGTATTTTTATCTTTAATATTTATATTGCTAAGCATATCCCTTTATTTAATAAAATTTAAAATATACTTTGTAATCTTCTGCTTAATGTTGGCTACTTTTCCGTGGCTAAAACATAGAAGTTTTTCCCATAGTATTTTGGCTACTATTGTTATATATTTTTTATTGAAACAAATAGAGATAATATATAATATATCTGATTTGTCATTTTTGGGAACTATTAGTTACGCAAGTCATTTATTTTTAGGAGATTTATTTACAAAATCAGGTATTCCTATTTTTTATCCTATAAGTGATAAAAAGTACTCTTTAGGTTTTTTTAAAGTAGGTAGTTTTTTTAATAATGTACTAGAGATATTATTTATAGTTTTATTCATAGTATTAATAATTTATTCACTAATAAAGCTGTGAAAATTCAATACTTACTTTATCAAAAATAAAATGGTGAGCTTTTCAAGTTCACCATTTTTTAGAGTACACTTTTATAATTGCTATATTATTTTTTACAATTTTCACAAGTCCCATAAAATTTCACATCATGGTCAAGAATCTCAAACTTGTATATTTCTTGTATCTGTTTTTCAATTACATCCAGTAAATCTTCTTTTACTTCCATTATTTTGCCACATTTTTTGCAGATAAGATGATGGTGGTTATGACATTCATCTTTATTTAAGCTTAATTCATACCTTATGCAACCATCATCTAAATTTAATTTTGATATTACCCCTAATTCATCTAATAATTGCATAGTTCTGTAAACTGTTGCTAATCCAATCTCAGGACAATCTACTCTAACCAAATCATATATTTCTTCACTGCTTAGATGCTCTGTGTTGTTTTTAAGTAATATATCTACAATTGCTCTTCTTTGCGGTGTAATTTTAAATCCTGTTTCTTTTAATTTTTCTTTTAATATGTCCATTGTATTAATCATTAATATCACCCTTATTTTTCAATTGATAATCTTTATTAATTATTTTAATTGATAATAAAGTATATGTCAATATTTATCCCTTATGTTCGTTAGTTTTCATATATAAATCGGTGTAAAATTTCTTTATTTTTATCCTCATACCATTTTATAACATAAGTTCTCTTTTCACCTATTCTAGTTTCATATCTATATGCTTCTACAGGAAATTCTAATTGCTTTATTTCATAACTTCCAAATTCATGTGATGCAAGTGCTAGTTTTATTATTTTATTAAATGCTATGTTTACATCTACATATCTTAATAAACTCTTTACTATATAAGGATATTTAGTTATAGGAGTATTTGATAATTTATCTGCTATATTAGTTAATATTATTCTCTGTCTTTCATCTCGTTTGTATATAGTGTCTATTTTTCTTATTCTCGCATAAGCTAAAGCTTGGTATCCATTTAGATTCTGTATGCCTGATGTTGTTATATATTCTATTTCTCCCTTTTTTGAATTAAGTCCATAACACGCTTCTATTATTTTATTCAAATGATTTATTTCTCTTTCACTTACCTCTATATCTACTCCACCTATAATATCTATTATTTCTATAAAAGATTTAAAATCTACAACAGCATAATCTTTTATATTTAAATCAAAGTTTTCATTTATTGTTTTAAGTAATAAATCTTCCTTGCCGTAAGCATAAGCATGATTTAATTTTTCATAACCTCTGTTAGGAATTTTAACTAATGTATCTCTAGTCAAAGAAGTTAATTTTAAAGATTCATTTAGACTATCTATCGTTAAAATTATCATAGTATCCGATCTTGAGGAAAAATTATTATTTGCTCCATCTCTTCCAATTAAAAGTATATTTTCTACCATATCTTCTCTTGTATATTCTTCCTTTGGTTCTAAGGCATAGCTATTTTTTATGAATAAAAAGCTTACAATAACTAATAAAAATAATATTATTCCAAATTTCATATTTTTCATTTCTTTTTTCCTTTCTTATTTTCAAGTTAATTTTTTTAATTATTTATTAAATATTTTCCCCTCAAATTCCTAAATTACACATTTCATATCTTTAGATACGTAATTTTTTATTTTTTTATATTGTAAGATTTACTATAAATTTGTTAAGTTTTACATATTTCGTGTTAAATATAAATATTTTTTGAAGATTCAGAAAAATTAAGTACTATAATCTAATCAAATTTAAATATATTGAGGAGGGGGATTCATTTTGAATTCTATTGTATTAGTTATCATTGCAGCTTTAGTTTTATCAATAGCCTACAGAACTTATGGATATTTTATAGCTTCAAAGGTCTTATCATTAGACCCGTCAAGAAAAGTTCCATCAGAACTTTATAACGATGGGAGGGACTACGTTCCAACTAACAAACTTGTTTTACTTGGCCATCACTTCGCTGCAATTGCAGGTGCAGGTCCTCTTATAGGTCCAGTTCTTGCAGCACAGTTTGGTTATTTACCTGGCACTTTATGGATTTTAATAGGAGCAGTCGTAGGAGGAGGAGTTCATGACTTAATTATATTATTTGCTTCTGTTAGACATGAGGGAAAATCTATTGCTGAAATAGCTAAAAGTGTATTGGGAAGAAGAGCTTCTTTAATTACATCTGTTGCGGTATTATTTATACTTATAATTGCAATGGCTGGACTTGGACTACCTATTGTTAACTCTCTATATAACAGTCCATGGGGTACATTTACCGTTGGAATTACTATTCCTATAGCAATATTTATAGGCTTATATCTTAAATATTTAAGACCTGGTAAGATTGGTGAAGCTACTGTAATAGGTATGACTCTTATAATATTAGGAGTTATAGCTGGTCCATTTATTCAAGGTACTCCACTTGGTGTTTTTTTAACTTTTGATGCTAAACAATTATCTATAATACTTGCTTGTTATGGATTCTTAGCAGCTGCACTCCCTGTTTGGTTGTTACTTTTACCAAGAGATTATTTAAGTACTTATATGAAAATTGGTGTTATATTGGCATTAGCTATAGGTATTATAATAGTAAGACCTACAATAAACATGCCTGCTATTACACCTTTTGTTCATGGTGGTGGACCTATAATTCCAGGTAAGGTGTTCCCATTCTTATTTATAACAATAGCTTGTGGTGCTTTATCAGGGTTCCATTCACTAGTAAGTTCAGGTACAACGCCTAAACTTATAAGCAATGAAAAAGATATACTTCCTATAGGATACGGTTCAATGCTTATAGAAGCATTCGTTGCTATAATGGCATTAATAGCTGCAACAGTACTTCCTACTGCTGATTATTTTGCAATAAACACTTTACCTGAAGTATTCGCTAAGTTAAACATGGTTCCTCAAGAGCTTGGTATGCTTTCTCAAATGGTTGGTGAAAATCTTGCGGGTAGACCAGGTGGTTCTGTTTCATTAGCTGTTGGTATGGCATATGTATTCTACCAAATACCCGGTCTAGAAAAATTAATGGGCTATTGGTATCATTTTTGTATAATGTTTGAAGCCTTATTTATTCTTACAACTATAGACTCTGGTACTAGAATAGGAAGATATTTATTACAAGATTTCGCTGGTGAAATATATAAACCACTAGGTAATAGAGATAACTGGCTTAATATAGCTGTATTTAGTGCACTAGTATCATTTAGCTGGGGTTATCTGCTTTACACAGGAAATGTTTCTACAATTTGGCCACTATTTGGTACAGCAAACCAAATGTTAGCTGCTATAGCCTTTGCAATAGGTACTACATTTATATTAAAAAGTGGTAAACCTAAGAAATATGCTCTTATAACTTTTTTACCTCTAGTATTTGTTGCTATTACAAATCTAACTGCTGCTTACAAAAACATTTTCTCTAACTATATACCAAACGGATTAACTTTACTTGCTACAGTATCTATAATCCTTATGGTAATGTTAGTAGTTATAATTTTAGAAAGTGCAAATGTATGGATAAAGGTTTTAAAAGAAGATAAAGAAAAGAGAAATAAAGAATCTATTTAGTAATAATAAAAAAAGTTTCTTAATTTTACAATTAAGAAACTTTTTATTATTATTCGTGATCGTCGAAGTTTAATCCTTCTTCTTCCATTATAGCGTTGTATACAGCTACAACTGTTTCGTACTCATCATCGCTTTCTAATGGAACTAATATTTCGCCTTCTTCGTCTTGGTCTATTCTAAATATTAGAGCCTCTTCCGCTTCTTCTTCTTCAACAGGAACTAATATAGCATATTCTTTACCTTCAGCTTCTAAAGTTAATATTATTTCAAATTCACTTTCAACGCCATTTTCATCAATTAAACTTATTATATTCTCTTGCATTTTATTCACCTCTGTTATTATTTATTATCTATATTATATATCATAAATATATAATTTTATAGATGTTTTATAAATTTCTTTGTCTATCTAAATATCCTTGTAATATTATTACCGCAGCTACCATATCTATTACACTTTTTCTATTTTCTCTTCTAACATTTCCTTCTATTAAAGTTCTTTCTGCTGCTACTGTAGATAGTCTTTCATCCCAGTAATCCACTTTCATTCCAGTTTCTTGTTCTAATAACTCACAAAACTTTATAACTTTTTCTCCTTGAGGTCCTAAAGTTCCATTCATATTTTTAGGTAAACCAGAAACTATTTTCGTTACTTGTCTTTCACTTATTATAGCTTTTAATTCCTCTATATCTTTTTTCTTACCAACTCTTCTTACTGTTTTAACTCCTTGGGCAGTAAGACCCATTAAATCACTTGCAGCAACTCCTATAGTCTTGTCGCCTACGTCTAGACCCATTATTCTGCCATCTAACATATTGTTTCTCCTTATAACTTATTTGTTTTTTTCAAAAATGATTATATTTATACTTATTATAATAATGGGAATAAGTATATAAATCGCCGCTGTTGATGCTGCTACTATTCCAGAGTCATTCACTAAAAGAGTTACTATACATCCAACCATAGATGCTATAAATCCTTTAAAGATTATAGGATATCTTTTAGCTATTTCTCTAAAGTGCTTAGATGGTCTAAATATAAGGATTCCAATTATACCTATTCCAGCTAAAAGTATATTTACCCATACACTAGTTTGCGCTAGTTTTAAATTCATCTGTATCTTTCTTGCAAATGTTTGAATTATAGCACTTGGCCCTTTTATCATTATTTCATTTACAAATACGGATAAATGAGACTCACTTCCAGAAATAACATCTAGAACTGCAAATACTACAACTACTCCTACTGCTGTTAAACCTAATAATATTACTTTTTTGAAATCAAGTTTTACATCAAACATTAATAATATAAATAATAAGTATGCTACACTTTCAGATATAGCTCCACCTACATTTGCCCCCATAGATGGGTATGCACTTGTTATTAGTATTATTATAGACAGTACAGCAACTAACCACTTAGGAATTCTCTTATAATTTAATAACACTGCCATAGAAAATACCGCACTTGCTATTGTGACACCTTCATATTCATTACCTATTCCATAGTATCTAGCTCCTATTATTGCATCATAACTCATTATATTATTTTGCATTAAGTAAGTTCCAAACAATGAGTCTATTGCTATAATAGATATTGTAAGTAATGCAAAGAATCCCATTTGCTTTACATCATCTTTAAATAACTTCCTACCAATTAAATAAAGTACTAATGTAGTTATAAGAATACCTATAGTTATACTTAAAGGATTTTTAAAGTTGAATATAGGTGCTATTAAAAATGACAATGGCATAATTATACCTAACTTTATAAATTCTTTTAGCACTATAAACACTTTTTCTTTATTAGGTAAATAGTTTCTTAGCAGTATAGCAATCATAGCTATAACCCAAGACGCTGATATTACACCTACAAACCCATTAATAACAGTTGACCTTATGTTAGCTATAGATACAACTTTTTCAAATTCACCATCTATAAACTCTACATTATCTTCTTTGTCTACTAACTTATATGTTCTACCAATCATAGCTTCATTTTTCAAGCCAAATTCATTCAATATGTCTACTCCAACATCTAAGTTTGCAACAATACCATCTCTTCTCGTTGTTGCTGATGAAATTATTCCTTTTCCATCACCTTTTAGTTTTACTATTGGAGATAATCTTTTTTTGTTAGTATAATCTAAATTGCTAGGGAATGGACTTACTATGTATACCGTGTCATTTTCCCCTGCCATTGAAAGTACTTCTTCTAAATATCCATTTATATTTTTATAAATAGCTTTTTTCATTTTAGAATAAGTTTCTTCATTTAAGTTAGGTTTATATTCATCTAGTCTATAAGTATCTCCTAGTTCTACAAATACAACATCACTTTCTTTGTATGATTTTTTAGTTTCATCTATTAATTTTTTGTAGTCTGCTCTTATTCCATAAGGCATAGTATAGTCTTCTATGTTTATGTTGTCAATGTTTCCACTATCTATTCTTCCGTAATTATCCATAGCAACTAATCCTAAATTTCTATTTTTAGTTAGTTGACCATTTAATACTATATCTGAATTTCCTATTAACGCAACTTTCTTGTGGTTATCTGATAAAGTTTGGCCTAATGCTCCTAAAGTAGATCCATATTGTCCATTTTCCAGGTTTTCATTTATTGATTTATTAATACTTATATCGTTAATTCCCTTTGCTTTTTTTCCTGTTGTTGCTTCAAAACTCTTAGCATTTTCTTTATTTAACTGTTGAAAATTTATATTTTCTTCATTAGATACATTAGCTCTTCCTCCAGCACCCATGCTAGCGTAAGACCTACGGTCGTCAGTTCCTTTATCCCCTCTTACATTCATTAAACCAATATATCCTCTACTATCTAATTCTTTTTCAAGAACTGGTATTTTTAACATATTGTTTAAGTTTGTTCTATTCATATCTATAAATATAACTTTGCCGTTTTCAGCGGCAAAGCTATATTGAGGAACAGAGGTTAAAAGTATCATAATTACAGCTAATAATGATACGATTTTTTTCTTCATTTAAATTGTCCTACTTTCTGTTCAAATAATAGGTGATTACTTCTTCAAGTATCTCGTCCCTTTCAAACTTTTTAATCATAGATCTTGCATTTTTATGAGAAGTTATATAACTTGAATCACCTGACAATATATAACCTATAATTTGATTTATTGGGTTATACCCCTTTTCAAGTAATGATTCATATACAAGGTCTATGGTTTTTGATACACTTACTTTTTCTTCTGGTATGCCTTCAAACTTCATCGTATAATCTAAATCTTTTTCCACGTTAACCCCCCCTTAGTAAATTATTATTTTACTTGTTTTTTAACAACCTCTACTGCAAAGCTTAAAGCTTGGTCAACTTTTGAAACATCTGGAGCACCAGCTTGAGCCATATTAGGTCTTCCTCCGCCTTTTCCTCCAGCAATTGTTGCTACTTCTTTTACTATATTACCACAGTGTATACCCTTACTTACTACATCTTGAGTAGCTGTTGCAACAAAATTCACTTTATCATCAACAACATTAGCAAGTACTACCACACCACTAGCTAACTTATCTCTTAAGTTATCTGCTACGTCCTTTAGTGTATTCATATCCATTTCACTAAACTTAGTAGTAACTAAATTTACTCCATCTATATCTACTTTAGAATCAAGTACAGAGTCTATTGATTGTAAACTTATTTTAGTCTTAACTTCATGTAACTCTTTACCTAAATTTTTATTTTCTTCTAATAGACATATCACTCTATTACATAAACTATCTTCTTTAGTTTTTAAGTTAGCACAAATTGTAGCTAATGCTTCTTCTTTTTCTTTTAAGTAGTTGTACACTGCTCTTCCAGTTATAGCTTCTATTCTTCTGACTCCTGCTGCTACTCCGCCTTCAGATACTATTTTGAACATTCCTATTTGAGAAGTATTAGTTAAGTGAGTACCTCCACAAAGTTCTACAGAATAATCTCCCATAGAGACAACTCTAACCTCATTACCATACTTTTCCCCAAACAGAGCCATAGCTCCTTTTTCTTTTGCTTCATTTATACCCATATTTTCTGAGTTTATATCTAATGCTTCTAAAATTGCATTATTTACTTTTTCTTCTATAACTTTTAGTTCATCTTTTGTTATAGCTTCAAAATGAGTCACATCAAATCTAAGTCTTTCTGGAGTTACAAGAGAACCGGCTTGGTTAACGTGATCTCCTAATACTTCTTTTAATGCCTGATGAAGTATATGAGTTGCACTGTGGTTTCTTGCTGATGCCATTCTTACTTCTTTGTCTACTATAGTACTTAATTTTTCGTTGTTATTTACCATTCCTGATTTTACAACACCTATATGCTTTATAGTATTATTTGCACCTTTTCTAGTATCTATTACTTCTATAACTATATCTTCGTTTTTATTTACTAAAAGACCTTCGTCTCCAGCTTGTCCTCCACCTTCTGGATAGAACGTAGTTTCATCTAAAACTATAACAACTTTATCTCCTGCGGCTGCTGAGTCAACTATTTCATTGTCTTTAACTATAGCTTTAACTATACCTTCACCTTGTAATTCTTTATATCCTTCAAATTTGCTATCTACTGCTGATTCTAATTTAGATAATGGATCTTCTTTCCATCCTTCACCTTCCATGTTTCCTCTAGCACTTCTAGCTCTTTCTCTTTGCTTGTTCATTTCTTCGTTAAAAGCATCTTCATCTAATGAAAGATTTTCTTCTTCTAATATTTCTTTAGTTAAGTCTATTGGGAATCCATAAGTATCGTATAATTTAAATGCATTTTCTCCACTTAATACAGTAGCTCCTTCTTTCTTTAAATCAACTATATAAGAAGATAGTATTTCAATACCTTGCTCTATTGTTTCATTAAATTTTTCTTCTTCTATTCTTATAACTTTCTTGATGTAACTTTCTTTTTCAACTAATTCAGGATAAGCTTCTCCACTTACTTTTATAACTTCATCTACCAATTTATATAGGAAGTTTTCTTTTATTCCAAGTAGCTTCCCATGTCTTGCTGCTCTTCTTAATAATCTTCTAAGTACGTATCCTCTACCTTCATTTGATGGAAGTACACCGTCTCCAACTAAGAAACTTACTGCTCTTATGTGGTCAGTTATTATCCTTATAGAAACATCTGTCTTGTCTATTTTTCCATATTCAACACCAGCCATTTTTTCAACAGTAGTTAGTATATGTTTGATAGTATCTACATCAAATATAGTGTCTACCTCTTGCATTATACAAGCCATTCTTTCTAGACCCATACCAGTATCTATGTTTTTATTTTCTAATTGTCCATAGTTACCATCTTCATCTCTATCAAACTGAGTAAATACATGGTTCCAGAATTCTAAGTATCTGTCACAGTCACATCCTGGCTTACAGTCAGGGTTGTCACATCCGTATTCTGGTCCTCTATCAAAGTGTATCTCTGAACAAGGTCCACATGGTCCTATACCTATTTCCCAGAAGTTGTCTTCTTTTCCTAGTCTCACTAGTCTTTCTTCAGGGAAATTCATTTCTTTTGCCCATAAGTCATAAGAGTCGTCATCTTCTTCATATACAGTTACCCATATTCTATCTTGAGGTATGTTTAATTGTTCTGTTACAAACTCCCATCCCCATCTTATAGATTCTCTCTTAAAATAATCTCCGAACGAGAAGTTTCCTAACATTTCAAAGAAAGTACCATGTCTTGCAGTCTTTCCTACGTTTTCTATATCACCTGTTCTTATACATTTTTGACAAGTTGTCATTCTCTTACTAGGTGGTACTTCTACACCTGCAAAATAATTTTTAAGTGGTGCCATACCTGAGTTTATAAGTAATAAACTTTTATCGTTGTGTGGCACTAAAGGTGCACTTTCCTTTAAGTAATGTTCTTTAGATTCAAAGAATTTTAAAAACCTAGATCTAATTTCATTTAATCCCATTTGTTGCATGGTTATTTCCTCCTATTTTATGTATTATGAATATAAAAAAACCTCGCGCCTATAAAATAATTATAGGGGCGAGGATATCTTCGCGGTACCACCCTAATTATCACAAATTAATTTGTGACATCTTCGGAAAACCTTAGTTATAACGGAACTACCGACAATCTCTACTTTGGTTTTCAAGATTGTTACTCAAAGACTGCTTCAACTATTTTATTCTAAGGGCTTCCACCATTTCCCTCTCTCTGTAAGACATCAAATAATTTACTACTTCTTATCACTGTACTTGTTATTTTTAAATTATATATATGTTATATTACTAAATTTTATAAAATTAATCAATACTATAAATTATATTAGTATATAATTAACATATTATTCCTCCGCCAACTACAACTTCTCCATTGTACATTACTACTGATTGACCTTTAGTTATTGCTCTTTGTGGCTCATCAAATATTATTTTTACTTTGTTTTCATCTATTTTGTAAAGAGTCGCTGGTGATGGCTTTGCTGAATATCTTATTTTAGCTTCTATTCTTATAGGTTCAGTAATATTGTCAAAAGGAATAAGATTTACATCTTTTGCTATTACAACTTTGTTGAATAAATCTTCGTTGTCTCCTAATACTACTGTATTTTTCTTAGCATTGATATCAATAACAAACATCGGCTTACCAAATGCTATTCCTAGTCCTTTTCTTTGACCTATTGTGTAGTTTACTATTCCTTTGTGTTTTCCTAACACATTGCCTTTAGTATCTACAAAGTAACCTTCTTCAATTCTTTTTTTTGAGTGTTTTTTTACATAACCTGCATAATCATTGTCTTTTACAAAACATATTTCTTGACTATCTGGCTTATCTGCTACTAATAATCCCATTTCTCTAGCTATTTCTCTTATAGTGTCTTTTTCGTAGTCACCTATAGGTAATAATGTATGCTCTAATTGGTCTTGTGTCATATTATAAAGTGCATAAGTTTGATCTTTTTTATCTGTAACAGATTTTTTTAATAAATAACGTCCGCTCTCTTCATCTTTTTCTATTTTAGCATAATGTCCTGTTGCTACATAATCACATCCTATTTGACGAGCTTTGTTAAAGAAGTCATCAAACTTTATATGTTTATTACATGCTATACATGGATTTGGCGTTCTTCCATTTAAATATTCATCTATAAATGGCTCTATTACCTTTGCTTTAAATACATCACTAAAGTTTAATACATAAAAAGGTATGCCTATTTTTTCAGCAACTCTTCTCGCGTCTTCTACTGCTGCTAAAGAACAACATCCACCTTCATTTTCTATTAGTTCATCATCATCATCTTGCCATAATTTCATAGTTACTCCTATTACATCATAGCCTTGTTTTTTTAGAAGGTATGCCGCTACGGAACTATCTACCCCTCCACTCATACCTATCATTACTCTTTTGCTCATAAAATCACCTCGTTGTTTATATTATATCTATTTTGTCGTATTTTTAAAATATTAAAATTCACTTTACTCAACTTACGTATTATAAAAACTATATAAGTTATAATCCCTTGATACATAAATAATATCCCTTTTAAGTAAGTTTACCTAAAAGGGATATCATGATTTAAAATTATATATTATAATTTTAAGCTTCTTCTACTATATCATGGTGATGATCATGATCATCATCTATTACTACACCATCTAATTCTGGTATATGAATGTTATTTTTTTCTGCATAGTCTATTAATGCTGCTTTTATAGCTTGCTCAGCTAATACTGAACAGTGCATTTTTACTGGTGGCAAACCATCTAAAGCTTGAGCAACTGCCTTATTAGTTACTTCTAATGCTTCATGTATAGTTTTTCCTTTAACCATTTCTGTAGCCATAGAAGAACTTGCTATAGCTGATCCACATCCAAATGTTTTAAATTTAACGTCTTTTATTATTTCATCTTCTATATCAAGATATATTCTCATTATATCTCCACATTTAGCGTTTCCAACTTCCCCTATTCCACTTGCATTATCTATTTCTCCAACATTTCTAGGATTCATGAAATGTTCCATTACTTTATCACTATATTGCATAATTTTGTCCTCCTATATACTCTCTATATTTTTTATACTCTATTTTAATTAAATTGATTTATTTTCTTTCATTTTTAGCTGCATCGTAAAGAGGTGACATACTTCTTAGTCTCTCTATTACAGCTGGTAAATTTTCTAATATATAATCAATATCTTCTTCTGTAGTAAAGTCACCTATTGTAAGTCTAAGTGATCCGTGAGCTATCTCATGTGGTAGTCCTATAGCCATAAGTACATGAGATGGATCTAATGATCCTGAAGTACATGCTGATCCACTTGATGCCGCTATACCTAACATATCTAACATAAGAAGTATTCCTTCTCCTTCTATAAATTCAAATGAGAAGTTTACATTACCTGGCAATCTATCAGTTAAGCTACCATTTACTCTTGTATATGGTATTCTTTCTAGTATTCCATCTATTAATTTTTTTCTTAAAGTCGTTAATGTTTGTATGTGATTTTCCATATTAGCTTTAGCTATTTCTGTAGCTTTACCATATCCAACTATTGAAGGTATGTTTTCAGTACCTGCTCTTCTTCTTCTTTCTTGAGCTCCACCGTGAACAAAAGTATGAATCTTTGTTCCAGTTTTAATATATAGTGCTCCTATTCCTTTAGGTCCATATATTTTGTGCGAAGACATACTCATCAAGTCTACATTTAATTCTTTTACATCTATTAATATATTTCCTGCTGCTTGTACTGCATCCGTATGGAATAATACACCGTGCTTTTTAGCTATTTCACCAATTTCTTTTATTGATTGCACTGTTCCTATTTCATTGTTAGCAAACATTATACTTACTAATATAGTCGTATCTTTTATTGCATTTTCTAAGTCTTCTAAACTTATTCTTCCTTCACTATCAACATCTAAATAAGTTATTTCGAATCCATGATTTTTTTCTAGGTATTCACATGTATGAAGTATTGCATGATGCTCTATTTTTGATGTTATTATGTGATTCCCTTTTTCTTTATGTGCAAAAGCTACACCTTCTAATGCCCAGTTATCACTTTCTGTTCCGCCAGCTGTGAAGTATATTTCACTTGGTTTTGCATTTATAAGGTTTGCTACTTGTTCTCTAGCTTTATCTAAAGCATTTTTTGCTTCTCTTCCAAATGTATGAAAACTAGATGCATTTCCAAAGTAATCTGTTAGGTATGGCATCATTTCATCTAGTACTTCTTTTTTTACAGGAGTTGTCGCAGAATAATCCATATATAATCTTCTTTTTTCCATTTCTATTCGTCTCCTATCTCTTATTTTATAATAAAATTAGTTATATCATTATCTAGTTTATTTTTATTGTAATCATCTATCATGTCTTGAAGTGTAATAGATTCTATAACATCTTCTATACCCTTTTTTATTTTTTCCCAAACTACTTTTGTAACACAAACATTTGAGTTTTCGCATACATCTTCATCTAGTACACAGTCTGACAAAGATACTGGGCCCTCTAATACTACCAGTATGTCACCCACAGTTATATCTTTAGGTTCTTTAGCTAATAAATACCCACCTTGAGCACCTCTTACACTTTTTACTAAGCCAGATTTTTTCAAAGCCGAAAATATTTGTTCTAAATACTGATCCGATACATTCTGTTTTTTAGCTATATATTTCAAAGGGACTGGATCGCTATTTTGATTTAATGAAAGCTCAAACATTGCTTTTAATCCGTATCTACCTTTAGTTGACAATTTCATATTCATCACCCTTTACTTTGAAATCTAATCCCTACCTTTTTAGTATGAATTACTTTCAATATTATTCTATTATACCCTAGTAAAATTGTCAACATTTAATTCATACTGTTTTTGTAGGAATTAAACATTACTTTAATTCTATATTTATAGGCTCTACCTGTCGATTAAATATTAGAATATTTTCAGATATTTTTATAATTTTTTCGGTAGTTTAAGTAATAAAAAAACAACTAAATATATCTTCTTTTTAAAAAATGGTGATAGATTGTTAAAGTTGCGTTATAATTACATGTAAATTAAAATTTAGGAGGTAGGTATGAAGTACATTAATTTTGACACTTGGAATAGAAGAAATCACTATAAGTTTTTTGAAAAAGTAGATAATCCTCAATTTAATATATGTTTAAATATTGATATTACAAATTTCTTGAAATTTGTAAAAACTAATAAAGTTTCATTCTACTATAGCATGATTTATGCTTCTACATATGTAATGAATGAAATGGAAGATTTTCGTTATAAAATTAGAAATGGAGAGATTATACTTCAAGATAAATTAAAACCATCTTTTACAGATATAGGAGCTTCTGAGGATTTATTTAAAATTGTAACTTTAAGTTTAGAAAATAGCATTATAGAATTTTCAAACAAGGCAAAAGAAAAATCAATCAACCAAATAGATTATTTTCCTGAAACTGATGTTAATCAAGATGAATTAATCTATTTTTCTTGTCTTCCTTGGGTCTCTTTTACTAGTATATCAAATGAAATTGTAATGAATAAAGAAGATTCTATTCCGAGAATATCTTTTGGAAAATACTTTAATGATAATGGTAAGATCTTATTACCCTATTCTATCCAAGTAAATCATATGCTTTTAGATGGTGTGCATGTAGGAAAGTATCTAGAAAAATTACAAAAGTTTATTAATGAAATATAATAGTAAA
The DNA here is from genome assembly GCF_051659545.1 of Romboutsia sp. Taxonomy (GTDB): domain Bacteria; phylum Bacillota; class Clostridia; order Peptostreptococcales; family Peptostreptococcaceae; genus JBOFOR01. The sequence goes on from NZ_JBOFOR010000262.1 coordinate 26,487, forward strand.
TTACATATATTGTTTTAAAATATCATGAGGTTAGACTTATATCTAACCTCATGTTTATAGTTATTCTATTTTACAGACTTATGTATATCGAACCCAGTTGTATTACTTTTTTTATATTAAAGAGCCGATGCTCCTAGTATTCCTGCATCATTTTTAAACTTAGCTATTACTATATCTGCTATCTCTGTTTCTTTAAATGGAAGATATTCTTTTACTTGTTCTGTTAAACCCTCTAAAACTATATCACTCGCATTAGAAACGCCTCCACCGATAGATATAACTTGAGGATCAAGGAAGTTTACTATATTACCTAGTCCCATTGCTAAATATTTTTTAAATCTAGTTATAACTTCTAATGCTACTTCATCCTTTTCTCTATAAGCATCAAATACCATTTTAGCAGTTATATTTCCTATATTATTTTGACAAGCTTCTCTAATTGCTGTTTCTCTGCCTTCTTCAACTAATTTTTGTGTATATCTTATTATTGCTGTAGCTGAACAGAAAGTTTCAAAGCACCCATTATTTCCACAGTTACAATCATAATAATTAGTAGATATCATAGTATGTCCAATTTCAGCACCTATTCCATTAGCACCTGTGATAAGTTTACCATTTATTACAACTCCACCACCGATTCCTGTTCCTAAAGTTATCATAATCCCAGTATCATAACCCTTCATGCTTCCATATGCATACTCTGCAAGAGCAGCTACATTTGCATCATTTCCAACTTCAACTCTTGTATTTTCAAATTTTTCTTTTATTTTATTTACTATTGGTGCATTATTTAACGCTAGATTAACACATGTAACTGTCCCTTTATTAGTTACAACTCCTGGGAAACCTATACCTATAGTGCCAATGTTATTAATATCCATATTATTTTGAGACACAATGTCATTTACTAAATCTGTTATATCTTCAACTAACTTATCTAAACCACCATTTGCATCTGTTTCTTTTACCATTTTATGGGAGATTTTACCATCTTTAACAATACCTGCTTTAATACTCATCCCACCAACGTCAATCCCTATTGTATACATATATTCCTGGTTCTAAAAACATATACAAATGTACTTATATTAAGTAATTTAATATAAATTTATTAGATAATTCGCACTTTTTCTATCTTTTGATAGTTTTAAGCCTTGGTTGTACCAGTTAGTTTAATTATTCAAACTTATCCTACAACCGTATTTTAAAATAATATTTTCTTGCAATCTCTAACGCCTCGCTATGAGTGCAGTAAAAGCTCCACAAGTGGTTTACCCTTACTGGTCATTAGATATTAATATTATTTGTAATACTTATCGAATTATTCTTTTATTTATATATATTTTTAGAGTGTTCAATTAGGTTCGTTACTCCTAATCAGTTCTCTTATGAACTTCTTATGCTTTCACATAAGCACAGACTATATCATCACCTAAATAAATTAAGTGCTCCCCATTTCCCCACACTTGTAGGTACGAGATTTCTCTCTAGTCGTTGAACGTTTCCCTCTTTAGGACTTCGCTGCTGATTATCCATTGTATAAGCACTTAGGATTTAACCTTATGCCATCTAACTAATTTTTTCTACTTTCGTAACCGTCACACCTATCCATATTTCATGATTACGCTGTGGTTTAGTTAGCTTTAGGAACTTCCAGCAATTAAAGGAGTTTTGAGTAGATTTATCTACCACTCTACACTCTTTACGAATGTAGGGAGCTTTTTATTAACAAAAACATATTTGTATATCTTAAAGTATACTTAAGTATGTTTTTGACAACTATTTAGTTGCTCCTAAATTCCATTTGCCTTTTGATTCAATTTTATATTTTTAAACAAAATAAGGCTATAATTTTATGTAGTCAAACATGAAAATGATTTCTTAACTACATAAAATTATACAATATTTATTAAATTTCTACACTATAATTTTTGTTTGTAATTTAATTTAGATAGTAAATTTTCATCTAGAATAAATACTCCATTTACCCATATCTTCAAATCCAAGCTTTCTATATATTTTACCGGCTTCTATATTATCATAAAATAAACATGGTATTTTATTTTCATTTATCAGTTCTTTGCATATTTTTGTTATGCAATTAGTAGCAAATCCTCTATTTCTATATTCTGGATGTGTTCCAACTCCTACAATCATAGCATGTGTATTATTTTCACAAGTGCTTTTTACCATAGCTACTACTTTTTTATCCATCTCTATGCAGTATCCTCTACCACTTTTCAACCCACTTTTTATACTTTCCACACTAGTACTATCAAATTCTTCTATTAGTTCATATAGTTTTGCAACTTTATTTATGTTACCAAATCTTATTTTTTTAACTCTTATACTTGAATCTGTACTTATAAGATTTTGAGAATTATTTAACCTACAAAAGTTTACTACTCTTTCTTTTTCTAAATCTAATTTTGGAACTAATTTTTTTAATACATCTGTTTTTCCACTTAACTCTATATAGTTAGTATTATTTATTAAATTAGCAAACTCATTTTCATCAAACTTATTATGGGCATAAAATATAAGAAATTCAAAATATTTTAATAGTACACCTTCCACTTCACCCTTTTTATTGATATTTGACCATACAGTTAAAAAATAATTGTCATAGCCGTACTTTTCTATGTCTCCTATAATAAATAAATTAAAATCTGGTTCTCTTTTTAAGTACTCCATAATTTTATTATTATAAGTACTATCCACCTTTACAATCATAATTTTCCCCCTGATATGTGTAAACCTAAAATCTTATTCTATTAAATATATACTCTCTCTTTTATTGTATTAGTAGTTTTTTTATATTCAATATAGCTCTAATGAGTTTTAAGAATTATCATCTAAATACTCTAAATACTTCTTTATATTCTGCTCTGTTTTGTTTTCTTGAGGTACATAATATATACTATCCTTTATGCTTTCTGGTAAGTATTGTTGCTTAACATAATGATTTTTATAATTATGAGGATATAAATACTCTAGCCCTCTTCCTATTTTTTTTGCTCCCGAGTAATGAGCATCTTTTATATGAATAGGTACATCCATTACAAACTCATTATCTAACTCTTCTAATGCATTTGATATGGCTAAATAAGCAGAATTAGACTTTGGAGATGTTGCTAAAAGTATGGTAGCTTGTGCCAAAGGAATTCTAGCTTCTGGAAATCCTAGTTGCATAGCACTATCAGTACATGACTTTACTACACTTATAGCATTTGGATATGCCAATCCAATATCTTCACTCGCTATAACTAAAAGTCTTCTACAAATACTTATTAAATCCTCCCCTTTTATTAATCTAGCTAAATAATGTATTGCAGCCTGAGGGTCACTTCCCCTTATTGATTTTTGGAAAGCACTTAAAATATCATAATAATTATCTCCTTTTTTATCAAAATTTAGTATTTTAGTAAAAGTAGATTTTTTTATTATTTCTGCATTTATATTGACTATATTATCTTTATTAGGTTTTGTTGAATAAGCTACAAGTTCTAATACATTTAGTGCTTTTCTCATATCCCCATCTGAAATTATTGCTATATCTTCTAAAGCATCTTCCGTAAATAGCATTTCAACATAGCTTTCTTTCTTTAATATCTCTACAGCCCTTTTTAGTCCCTTTATTATATCTTTTTTGTCTACAAGCTTAAATTCAAATACAGTGGATCTGCTTAATAACGCTTTATATACATAATGATATGGATTTTCAGTAGTACTTGCTATTAAAGTTATCTTCCCATTTTCCATAAACTCTAATATAGACTGCTGTTGCTTTTTATTGAAACTTTGTATTTCATCTATATATAACAATACTCCCTGTACATTATTTATCATTTCCAAGTCTGCTACTACTTTTTTTATATCCTCTAATGATGAATTAGTCGCGTTTATTTTATAAAAAGTCTTATTACTTTGTTTTGCAATTATTTCGGCTACTGTTGTTTTACCTACGCCAGGAGGTCCAAAAAATATCATATTAGGCAAGAATGGAGACTCTAATATTCTATTTAATACTTTATTTTTGCCTATTATGTGATTTTGTCCCACTACTTCATCTATACTTTTAGGCCTAATCTTATCTGCTAATGGCATATATTACCTCCATTTTATTTAAATTATATATATTATAAGAGAAAATAAGACAAAAGGTATCTATTTATTAAAAATAGATACCTTTTTTACAAACAATTTAATTATTAATGTTTTCTTAGTTTTTGAAGTTCTTCCATAAGTTTATCATTAAGTATCTTTATGTGTGTACCTTTCATTCCTAAAGATCTTGATTCTATAACTCCAGCACTTTCAAATTTTCTTAATGCATTTACTATAACTGATCTAGTTATACCAACTCTATCAGCTATTTTACTAGCTACTAATAACCCTTCTCTTCCGTCTAATTCTTCAAATATATGCTCTACAGCTTCAAGTTCAGAATAAGATAATGTTCCAATTGCCATTTGAACAACAGCTTTTTTTCTCATTTCGTCTTCCAACTGTTCACCTATAGCTCTTAATATTTCAAGTCCTACAACGGTTGCACTGTACTCCGCTATAACTAAATCATCATCTGTAAATAAGCCCTCATATCTTGAGATTAATAACGTCCCTAGTCTTTGTCCACTACCTAATATAGGTACTATGATAGTTTTCTTTTGAACTCTATCTTGTTCAAAAGGGAACAATTCTAGCATATCATCTCCAGTTATATTTTCTATAGTTTCATTAATTTTTAGCATGTTCTGAGTGTATTCATCTGGGAATCTCTTTTGTTTTGTAATTTCATCTTCTATAACTGAACTATCTTGTGCATCATTAAGGTGCAATCCTAGTACTTTTCCTTTAGCACTTATAACGTATACGTTTGAATTCAATACGTCTCCTAGCGCTCCCGCTAATAAATCAAAAGAGACATTGCTTCCACCACTTGTTTGTAATGTTTTGTTAATTTTTCTTGTTTTTTGTAATACTTCACTTGCCATTTGTATTCATCTCCTCATGAAAGTTATGCCTTATATAATATATGTTTAATAAAAATTGGCTTCTCTCGCTGTTTAAAAGTTTGTTTTTGTTGTTCATGCACTTGAAATATTAACATAATTTGATATTTTTTTCAATATAAACCGTTAAATTTATTTTTAAAATTTTCTGTATTTTCTGTATTTTATTCTTTGCCACAATCTTTATTCGAACAAACTACTTTTGTTTCACTCTTAGATACTTTTTCTACCATATATGAATTACATTTATCACATAATTCTCCAGTAGGTTTATTCCATGCTATAAAATCACATTCTGGATAGTTTGAACATCCATAAAAGGCTTTACCTTTTTTAGACTTTCTAAGAATGATATCTCCTTCATGACATTTTGGACATTTAACACCAACCTTATTTACTATAGGTTTCGTTGTTTTACATTCTGGATATTTTTTGCAAGCCATAAACTTACCAAATCGACCATGTTTTATAACCATGTTATCACCACAAGTTTCACATATCTCATCTGTTTCTTCATCCATATTTATCTTTTCAATACTATCTATTGCTTTTTCTATTGCTTCTTTTAATGGTTCATAAGACTTAGCTACTACATTTTTCCACTCAACATTACCATCTTCAATTTCATCAAGTTGACTTTCCATATTTGCTGTAAAATCAACCTCTATGAATTTTTTGAAGTTATTTCCTAGTATATCTGTGACTATTTTTCCTAATTCTGTCGGGCATAAACTAGTACCTTGTTTTTCAACATATTCTCTGTTTAATATTGTGCTTATTGTCGGAGCGTAAGTGCTTGGTCTACCAATACCTAATTCTTCTAGTGTTTTTACTAGGCTCGCCTCTGTATATCTTGCCGGTGGCTGAGTAAAGTGTTGTATTGGTGAAATTTCATCTAATTTAAGTAAATCACCTTCATTTATATTAGGTAGTATTTTATCTTCTCTATCTGTAAAATTGTAAATTTTAGTATATCCATCAAACTTCATTTTTGAACCTGTTGCTTTGAATATATAGTTTTCTATTTCACATTCAACATTTAATATGTCAAATACAGAATCTTCCATTTGACTAGATACAAATCTTCTCCATATTAAGTTATAAAGTTTAAATTGGTCTTTTGTTAAATAACTCTTTATGCTATCTGGAGTTTGTTCTACATAAGTTGGTCTAATAGCCTCATGAGCATCTTGAACCTTTTTGGATTCTTTTTTCTCTTTCTTTTCAGTATTATCTTTGTAGTAATTTTCTCCAATTTCTTCTAGTATATAACTTTTTGATTTTTCCTTAGCTTCTTCAGATATTCTTTTTGAATCAGTTCTTATATAAGATATTAAACCGACTGTCTCTTTATCTATATCTATACCTTCATATAATTCTTGAGCTATACTCATTGTTTTCTTTGTTGTAAATGAAAGTTTGTTAGCAGCTTCTTGTTGCAACATACTTGTTGTAAATGGCTTAGGTGCTGATTTCTTTCTTGATTTAGATTCTATGGATTTAACTATAATTTCTTTATTTTCTATGTCTTTTAAAATTTGATTTACAGTTTCTTCATTTTCAATTTCTAATTTTTTATTGTCTTTTCCATAAAATTTCAAGGTTATATTTTTTTGTTTACTGGTTTTAACTTCCATATCAATTGTCCAGTACTCTTTAGGTATAAATGCTTCTATTTCTTTTTCTCTATCACATATTAACTTAGTAGTTACTGATTGAACCCTACCTGCACTAAGACCTTTTCTTATTTTCTGCCAAAGTATTGGACTTATTTGGTAACCTAAAAGCCTATCTAAAACTCTTCTAGCTTGTTGCGCATTTACTACACTCATATCTATCGTCCTAGGATTCTTTATTGCTTTCTTTATAGCATCCTTTGTTATTTCATTAAATTCGATTCTGCACTCGTCATTTTCTTCTAAATTTAATATGTGTGCTAGATGCCAAGATATAGCTTCTCCCTCTCTATCAGGGTCAGTTGCTAGATATATTTTTTTAGATTTTTTTGCTTCTTTTTTTAATTCTTTGATTACATCGCCTTTACCTCGTATATTTATATACTGTGGTTCAAAATTATTTTCTATGTCTACGCCTAACTTACTTTTAGGTAAATCTCTCACATGTCCCACAGAAGCTTTTACACTATAGTGGCTTTTTCCTAAAAACTTTTCTATGGTTTTAGCTTTTGCAGGAGATTCCACGATGACTAATGTTTTTGCCATAAACGACACACCCCCACTATCTTTATTTATTTATATATTTAAGCAATATGTTTGGTTTTTCTTTTCTACTAGTAAATCATTTAAAACTAATTCATTTAAAATTAAATTTACAGATTTTATTTCCATTCTAGTATTAGCACAAATTTCATCTATATGCAAGACCCCATTGTATTTTACTTGTTCTATTATTATGATACTTTCTTTGCTTAACCCTATATTATCATAATTTTTATAATTTTCTTTATCTTTTATACTATTTATTTGATATTCTTCTAAAATATCTTCTATACTATCTACTAATTTAGCTCCTTCTTTTATAATTTTGTTACTTCCTTTACTATTATAAGAATCTATTCTGCCGGGTAATGAAAAAACGTTTTTGCCTTGATTTAGAGCGTATTCAACTGTAATTAGAGCGCCACTCTTCTCTCCCGCTTCAACTACTATTACACCGTCACTGATTCCGCTTATTATTCTATTTCTTTGAGAAAAATTACTTGGATATACTCTATCTTCAATGTAGTATTCAGATAAAAGTAGACCTCCTTCTTCTAATATCTTATTTGCTAGTTTTATATTTTGCTTAGGTAAAGGATTATCTACAGATGACGCTAATACACTTATAGTTTTTGAATTTCCATTCATACATCCTATATGAGAGTATGAGTCTATTCCTATTGCTAGTCCACTAACAATATTTATACCTACATCTGAAAGTTTTTTACTTAATTTTTTTGCACAATCAATTCCGTAATTTGTTGCTTTTCTAGATCCAACCATTGCTAAGCTTATATTATTAAAAACATTTATATCACCTTTATAAAATAGTACATTCGGTGGATTATATATATGTTTTAAATTTTCGGGATAATTGTCATCCTCTATTGATACATATTGTATTGATTTGTTATGTAATTTTTCTTTCATTTCATCTAAATAAGCAATGCTTTTATATTTTACTATATTTTCTTTAATATTTGAATTTATATTTTCTAATTTATAGATTTCTTTGTTGGAAAGTTCAAATATATTTTCAAGATTTGTTCCATTTTCTCTCATCATGTCTATAGTTTTATAGTTCATTCCACCTATTAATTTTGTCCATAAATATAAATCTTTTTTTTCCATACTTCACCTCTATTTAAAATAATTATAATAAGCTTTTCTAAATGAAAAAGCTTCTATAATGTGATTAGATTTTATATTTTCTTCTATTTCTAAATCTGCTATAGTTCTCGCTACTTTTATTAGCTTTACATAAGCCCTATTGCTTAATTTATATTTGTCGTATATTAAATTTAAAGTAGGTGAAACGTCTTCTTCTAATTTGCAATACTTTTTTATATGATGTAATTTCATTTCATCATTAGTTTTTATATTGTCTTCTTTAAATCTTTCTATTTGAATTTTTCTTGCTATTTCTACTCTATTTTTTATTGTTTTTGATTTTTCAGAATTAGTTCTGATAAAGTCTTTATATGGTAAGGAGCTAACTTCTACAAATATATCAAATCTGTCTAAAAGAGGTCCTGATATTCTATTAATGTATCTATCTATTTCATACTGTCTACATCTACATTCTGTTTCTGACATACTATATCCACAAGGACATGGATTCATAGCTGCTATTAAAAGTACATTACATGGATATACAAAATTATACTTAACTCTAGATATATTTATATTCTTATCTTCTATTGGTTGCCTTAAAGTTTCTAGTATTTTTCTATCAAATTCAGCTATTTCATCTAAAAATAACACTCCTTTATGAGCTAATACTACTTCTCCAGGTCTAGCATCGTGTCCTCCACCAATTAAAGATTGTTTTGTAGTTGTGTGATGTGGTGCTCTAAAGGGTCTATGATTAATTATTCCTTTATTTTCATCTATTAAACCTGCTGCGCTATAAATTTTGCTAATTTCTATCATTTCTTCTTTTTGTATATCTGGCAAAATAGTTCTTAATCTTTTTGCAATCATGGTTTTCCCAGCACCAGGTGGGCCTATCATAAATATATTATGATTTCCTGCAGCAGCTATTTCTGCGCTTCTTTTCACAAATTCATTTCCTGCTACTTCACAAAAATCTTCTTCATAATATTTTTCATTTAAGTGGTAATTTTGATTTTTTCTATCTTTAATAATTTCTTCTTGGTTGATGATTAGGTCATGATTTAAGAATTCTATGCATTGCTTTAGACTAATTAAAGGTACTATGTCTATGCCTTCTATAAATGATGCTTCTACTATATTGTCTAAAGGTATAAATACTCTCTTTAATCCCATACTTTTAGCACATATTATTATAGGTAAAATTCCCCTTACCTTTCTAAGCTTTCCATCTAATGATAGTTCTCCAACAAACATACTATCCTTTATATATTGATTATCTTTTTTTATATTTATCCTAATAATCCCAATAGCTATAGATAAGTCGAAAAAAGAACCTTCTTTTTTTATATCTGCAGGCGACAAATTTACTATTATTCTAGAATTAGGAAATTTATATCCACTATTTATTATTGCCGATTTAACTCTTTCTCTAGATTCTCTTATTTCTGCACTCGGTAATCCTACAATATTAAGACATGGTATTCCATTTGTTATGTCTACTTCTACTTTTGTTAAAACTGCTTCTATACCCATTAAATTACTTGAATTAATAATACTAAGCATCTTACCTCCTAAAAAGCATTTATAATATGATTTATTTTATTTTCATTAAAGTATACTTCTATAACATCAAATCTTATGGGAATATTATATAAGTTATTTTTTAAAATATAGTATTTAGATGTATCTACTATTTTTCTTATTTTTTTATAGTTTACAGATTCTGATGGTGTTCCAAATTTTATATTACTTCTAGATTTTACCTCTATAAATACAAGTTCATTGTCTATTTTTGCAATTATATCAATTTCGCCACTTTTTATTTTGTATTTAGATTCTAAAACCTCTGCTCCTTTTTCTAACAAGTATTCACAGGCTATACATTCGCCTAAATCCCCTTTTTCTTTATTGTTCATGTTGGTTCTCCTATTTACTTTTTTGTAATTATTGTCATTGAAAATTGTATATATACAATTTTTAACTTTTTTGTGATTGAATTTTTCTAATTTAATGGTTAAAATTTGTATATAAGTAGGGAGGTTAAAAATTATGTCTCGGTCTAAAAGAAATAAATCTGTACGAAAAAAAAATAAATCAAAACTTTATAAGTTACTTATATTTTTAATTTTGTTAGTTACATTTGGCATCTTTTTTACTTTATGGATATTAGGAAAATCAATAGCTTCATTTTATGATTTCTCCCCAAACAATGATAAAGAAAATGAAAAAGCAATTTCAACTATGAGCTCTCCACCACGTTCTAGTAAAGTGTATTTAAATGTTGTTGGTGATATTATGGCACACAGTCCTCAATTAAAGGCTCAGTATGATTCTGCAAATAATTCCTATTCATTTGATAATAATTTTAAATACGTAAAAAGCTATATGGAAAAAGCTGATTTATCCATTGCTAACTTAGAAACTACCCTAGCTGGACCTGAAATACCTTATACTTCTTATCCATCTTTTAATTCACCTGATGCTTTGGCCGATGCACTTAAATATGCTGGAGTTGATGTAGTATCAACAATAAATAACCATTCATTTGATAAAGGAGATTTAGGCGTAGACAGAACTTTACAAGTACTCAAGGAAAAGGGTTTTAATACGGTTGGAACAGTACAAAACTCACAAGATAATAATTATATAATAAAAGACATAAATAGTATTAAATTAGGAATTACTTCTTTTTCTTATGGAGAGCTCAAAGGAAATTCCAAGTTTGTAAATGGTATTCAGATTTCTAGTAAATCAAAAGATAAAATGAATGTATTTGATATGTACAATCCTAGTGTAGCCTTTAATACCATTAATCAAACTTTGAAAGAAATAGAGGGCACAGACTTACAAATAGTAGTTTTGCACTGGGGAAATGAGTATCAAAGAGTTCCTAGTTATTTTCAAAATACTCTTGCTAAAATGCTTTGTAATAGTGGTGTAGACATTATAATAGGTTCTCATCCTCATGTTGTTCAACCAGTAGAAATGATAACCTCTACAAATGGAGAAAATCAAACATTAGTTATTTACTCTCTTGGAAATTTTCTATCTAATCAAAGAAGGGAAATTCTAGGTTCTCCTTATACTGAGGATGGCTTAATGATAGAAATAGAAATTTCTAAAAAGCCTATAGAAAACCAAGCTAGAGTATCCAGTGTAAATTGTATTCCTACCTGGGTAAATAAATATCAAATTTCAGGTAAGGATACTTACGAAATAGTTCCTATAATAGATAAAGATACCTTACTTAAAATGAACAATTTGCCTTTAGATACAATTAAAAATTCTTATAACAATACAGCTTCTCAAGTAAAAGAATCTAATATAATTAAAATTTCTCCAAATCCGTTTAGCTAAAAAAATAGCAATCACTTTAGATATTTTACTCCCTAAAGTAATTGCTATTTTTAAGTTACAGTATTATTTGTATATTACTTTGCTATCTATATCTTTAACAGTTTGGCAACCTGTAAGTATCATTGTAGAACTTAATTCGTTTTTTAATTTATTTACGTATAATTCTACCCCTTCAGTTTGACCACCAAATGAAGCGCTTACAAATGGTCTCCCAACTAAAACTGCCTCCGCTCCAAGACCTATTATTTTTAATACGTCTACTCCTGTTCTTATTCCACCATCCACTAAAATAGTAACCCTTCCTTTGACAGCCTCAGCAATTTTAGGAAGTACATCAGCCGCTCCTGGAGTACAATCAAGAACTCTTCCTCCATGATTGGATACAACTATAGCATCTACACCTGCTTCTACTGCCATTAATGCATCTTCTGGTGTCATTATTCCTTTTAGTATAAATGGTAGCTTCGTTGACTCTGTTAACTCTCTTATAGCATCTATATTCTTCGGTTGTACATTTTTTCCATGTAAAGATAATGTTACTAAACCACAAGCATCTATATCTACTCCTACTGCAAAAGCTCCTGCTTCTTCAGCTAATTTTATTTTTTTTATTATATTTTCATTTTCCCATGGTTTTATAAATACAATACCATTTCCATCATTTTCTTTTAAAACCTTTAAATTTTCTATTAAAAATTCATCTACTGCTGTATCTCCTACCATAGCATATATTCCACTATTTACACAGCCTTCAACTACAGGTGATATATAATCTCTTTCACTTATTTTTCCACCCATATTTAAAGTTGTACCAGTTATAGGCGCAGCAAATATAGGAGCACTCATTTTCTTGCCAAATAGTTCAATAGACATATCTGGATTCGATACATTATGTATTACTCTCATATTTATTTTTACTTTTTCTAAGCTATTACTATTTTCTGTAAAAGCTGATCCACTACCTTTTCCACCCATACCAGGAACTTCTCCAGCACAAACTACACCATTACAAGTTTTACAAACCTTGCAACTTCCATTTAAGTTTTCTCTTGCATTTTTTAATAAGTCTTTATACTCCATATTTCTCCCTCCATTTATTAGAGATTTAAGTTTAATTTTCTACATTTTTATTATAGCACATTCTTTAAAAAGCTTTTTCTATGTATAGGGCAGATACCTTGTTTTTCAATAGCCTCATAGTGTTCTTTTGTGCCATATCCTTTATGAGATTTAAATCCATAGCCAGGGTACATATCCTCATAATGGTACATAATATTATCTCTTGTAACTTTCGCTAATATACTTGCTGCTGCTATTGATATAGACTTAGAATCTCCCTTTATAATTGGATTTTGAGCCACCTCAACTCCTGGAATAGTAGTTGCATCTATAAGCAAATAATCTGGAGTTTTTTCTAAACAATTTATAGCTTTTTTCATAGCCATATAAGTTGCATTTAATATATTAAATTCATCGATTTCTTCATTATTTACTATTCCGATTCCATAATCTAAAGCTTGATCTTTTATTATATCAAACAATTCTTCTCTTTTTGCTTCGCTTAGTTTTTTAGAATCATTTACACCTTCTATTTTAGTATTTGCTTTGAATACAACTATTGAGGCCACCACAGGCCCTGCAAGAGGTCCACGACCTGCTTCATCTATTCCCCCTATATATAGGTATCCTTTATTATATCCTTCATTCTCGTATGTGTTTATAGCTTCTAGTCTTTCATCTTCTCTTCTTATAGCATCTAGTTTTTTAGCCATTTTTAAAGCTAAATTTTGAACAGACTTTCTTTCATCACTTCTTAATATATCTATGTACTCTAAGTATTTGCTAGTATCTAAAGCATCTATAATTTCTTTAATTTCTTTTACACTTTTTTCTTTCATTTTCAAACCTCCATTAATAATCTGATTTAATTATTATAACACTTATATTAATTTTTACTGTAAATTTATATAAAGTTTTATTTTCGTTACTAAAAAAGTCGCCGATAAAATTATCAGCGACTTTTAATTAGCTTACTTTGTTTATTTTAAATTTATCATCTCTATCATTTGAAGGTATAAAGTTACCTATAATAGCAGCTACTATTACTGGAACTATCCAGTTAAAGCCTAGAGGTGCAAATGGTAGTTTTGTAACTATAGGAATGCTTATTCCTAACTTATTTGCAACTGTAAGTGCACTTATAAATAAAGCCATATATGCTGCAGCTTTAAAAGCGTTATTGTTCTTTATGTATTTTCCTAATAACGTCATTATTACTAGCACAATCGTCGCTGGATATATCATATCCAGTATTGGTGCTGAGAATTTTATTATTGTACTTACTCCAAAGTTTGAAACTATAGCACTAAATATACAAATTACTATAACAAGTACTTCGTACTTCAATTTACCATTAGTTATATCATTAAAATATCCAGATGCCGCTGATGTAAGACCAATTGCTGTAGTTAAACACGCTAATGTAACTATTACTGCAAGAATTACCTTACCAGGTTTTCCTAATATCATCGCTGTCATTTCTACTGTTAAAGCAGTTTGTGATGCATCTAGCCCATATTTATTAGATAATGTTGCTCCAAGATAAGTCAAGCCACCATAGACTAAACATAATCCTACTCCTGCAACTATACCTGCTCTCATAGTTAATTTTACTTTTTCAGCATTATCATTATAGCCTTTATTAGATAGTGAAACTATTATAACAGTTGATAATGCTACTGCTCCTAAAGCATCCATTGTTTGATATCCTTGAGCTACACCATTGGCAAATACATTCTCTACCATAGGAGTAGGATTTATAGTTCCAAGTGGAGATATAATTCCTTTTATTATTAAAAATGCTAATGCAACTAAAAGTGCTGGTGTTAAAAACTGACCTATTATATCTACAACCTTTGAAGGTCTTATAGTTAATATTAGTACTATTGTAAAGAATATAATTGAGAATACAATCGGGCTAAATCCACTAGTTAAAGGTTGTACACCCATTTCAAATGTTGTTGCTGCTGTCCTAGGTATAGCAAGTAATGGACCTAGACATATCATTATTGCAGAACCTAATACTATAGAAAGATTTTTGCCTGCTCTATTAAATACTTTACTAACTTCTCCTCCACATTTTGCAGCTGCTAATATAGCTAATAAAGCTAATCCTACATCTGCTAATACAAATCCTGTAAATCCAGTTAACCAACTAGCTCCAGATGTTACCCCTAAATACGGCGGAAATATTAGATTTCCTGCCCCAAAAAACATTGCAAACAATGCAAATCCTACGACTACTACGTCTGTATTTTTCTTATTCATACTCAAGCTCCTTAAAATAGTTTTATTCAAGAAAACATTTTCCATGGAATATTTTTTGAATTTTAAGTTAATTATACTTCCATATTTTCAAAAGGTCAATAATTTTCAAAATATATATAATATTTTTATTTTATAGTTTATTTATTTTTTGTATATTCAGAATATTATGTATAATTATATTTTTACAGTTTTTATAGTAAAAAAAATGGTCAAGCCAGATAATTTACTTATCTAATTTGACCATTTATTAATTATTTTATGTCTTCTGGAACTTCTAAGTTTATTTTTCCTATTTTTCCATCTCTAAATTCATTTAAAACAGTAGTAGCTATACGAGTATAATCTAGTTCTTTCCTACCTGTAACAAATCCTCTTTTATAGCCTATCATATCCATAGTTTCAATATCACTATCACCTAATTCTTCTAGTTTGTATCTATCTTTTAGTTTTTCAGGTTCTATTTTCATAAGTTTTGCTATTAATCTTAAAGCTAGTGTTTCAACATCTAGTATTTCATCTTTTATAGCTCTACAAAATGCTAGATTAAGTGCAACTTCTTGATCTTCAAATTTAGGCCAAAGTATTCCTGGAGTATCTAGTAATTCTAAGTTTCCTTTTAATCTAACCCATTGCTTACCTTTAGTTACACCCGGTCTGTCTCCTGTAACTGTACTTTTTCTACCCGTTAACTTATTTATTATAGAAGATTTACCTACGTTAGGAACTCCAACTATCATTATTCTTATAGGTCTTTCTTTTCTGCCTTTTTCTTTTAAGGCATCCATTTTTTCTTTAATTGCATTTCTACATTCATCGACTAATTTATTTAATCCAACACCTTTCATAGTGTCAACAGGTATAGCTCTTATACCTCTATCTTTGTAGTATTTTATCCATTTATCTAATTTAGCTCTATCCGCTAAATCACTTTTGTTTAATATAACAACTCTCGGCTTATTTCCTGCAAGATTATCTATATCAGGATTTCTACTACTAAATGGTATTCTCGCATCTAATAATTCTACTACTACGTCTACTAGTTTTAAATTTTCCCTAACCAAATCTCTAGTTTTTTTCATATGTCCTGGATACCAGTTTATATGTAAATTGTCATCTTTTAGATATTCATCATAATTGACTCTCATCTTATCGCCTCTTGCCATAATCTTCACTCCCTTGTATAAATATTTTCGTTCTTTTTTATTTTAAACTTTTATATTATATCGTAATATTATTTTCGTATCTTGTAACCTAAGGGTTCACAATAATACTATTATTTCTATAATAAAAGCATTTTAAACTCTATCCTCTATTAATAATTTGAAATTAATTAATATTATTTATGCGTATTAACTATTCACAGTTTTTGAGGTAATATAATTTTCGAAAGCGTAAAAAATTCGCTTCGCTCATATCGCCAACGGCTCTGCGCGTTGCTAAAAATCTTTTTTACTTTCACTAAGTATGTTGACGTTGATTAAACATGCCAACTTATACACAGTTTTTGAGGTAATATAATTTTCGAAAGCGTAAAAAAGGACTGAAAAATCAGTCCTTTAATTTATAGTAAAGTTTAATTATCTAGCTTCTTTTATCTTAGCAGCTTTACCAACTCTACCTCTTAAGTAAGTTAATTTAGCTCTTCTTACTTTACCTTTTCTAGTTACTTCTATCTTCTCTATTCTTGGAGAATGAACTGGGAAAGTTCTCTCTACACCAACGTTGAAAGATATTTTTCTAACTGTGAAAGTTTCTTGTATTCCTCCGCCTTGTCTCTTTAAAACAACACCTTCGAATATCTGGATTCTTTCTCTTTTACCTTCAACTATTCTAACGTGTACTTTTACAGTGTCCCCAGGTCCAAAGTTAGGAACTTCGTTCTTTACTTGTTCTTTGTTTAATGCTTTTAATATTTCGTTCATTTTATTCCTCCTAGTATCATAGACATTCTTAATTACCGACCAATGTAAGCAGAGGAATGCCCGTTTATTTTTTTCAACATTTAAAATTATACTATATTTTATATTTATTTACAAGCTTTTTTATACAAATCAGGTCTTCTTTCTTTAGTAATTCTAATAGATTCGTCATTTCTCCACTTGTCTATATTCTTATGGTTTCCAGATAATAAAACATCTGGAACTTTTAAGTCCATAAATTCCCTTGGCCTTGTATAATGTGGATATTCTAGTAAATTATCTTTAAAAGATTCCTCTTCAAAAGATTCATTTTGACTTAATACTCCTGGTATTAATCTAGATATAGAATCTACTAATATTAGCGCAGGAAGTTCCCCTCCTGTTAACACATAATCTCCTATAGATATTTCATCAGTAACAATTAAATCTATTATTCTTTGATCTATTCCTTCATAGTGACCACATAATAGTATTATATCTTCACTTTCTGAGAATTCCTTAGCTATAGTTTGATTATGTACTTTTCCTTTAGGAGTCAAATAAATAACTCTAGGATCATTTATATTATGTTTTTCTATAATATGCTTATAGGTATCATAAATTGGTTGAGAAGTCATTACCATGCCTGCTCCTCCTCCAAAAGGATAGTCATCTACTTTCTTATGCTTATTATTAGAAAAATCTCTAATATTATAAACTTCTACTTCTATTATTCCTTTTTCAGTAGCTCTTTTCATTATACTTTCATTCATATAAGAGTTAAATATGTCCGGAAAAAGAGTCATTATATGAAATTTCATAGTATCTCCTAATCTAACATTCCCTTAATAGGGTCTATTATCATTTTTCTTTCATTCATATCTATAGTAGGTACAAACTTCATTATAGCAGGTATCATAAACTCTTTGCCTTCACTGTTTTTAACTAAATATACATCATTCGCTGCATATTGAAGTACATCATCTAAAACTCCTATATGTTCTCCATCTACAGTATATACATCTATACCTATCATATCAGCTATAAAGTATTCCCCTTCTTTTAGGTCTCTACTTTCTTCTCTAGATACATACATAAATTTGTCTCTTAGTTTTTCCGCTTCTTCAACAGTTTCTATGCCTTTTATTTTCATTATTATCATATTTCCTTTGTATCTAACTTTTTCTACATCCCATTTGTTTTCAAGGTCCTTACCTAAGTAGAAATCTTTTAATTCATCAAATCTATATATATCATCAGTATAGGAATATACTCTTACTTCACCTTTTAAGCCTTGAGTACTAACTATTTTACCTATCTTAAAGTGTGTTAACTTATTCATCAATGCTTCTCCTTAACCTTAAGTATTATTCTTAGTTTATGTACAACCTATAGTTTTTATCCTAGTCATTATAAACAAAAAGGATTAGGTATATACCTAATCCTTTTATATTATCTCAAGAGAAACTTTAACATTTTCTCTATTTGCAGCAGATTTTACGACAGTCCTTATAGCTTTAGCTATTCTGCCCTGCTTTCCGATAACCTTCCCCATATCATCTTGAGAAACTTTAAGTTTTAAGATTATTTCATCTTTATCCTTTATTTCTTCAACTTCTACAGCCTCAGGATTATCAACTAGAGCTTTAGCTATATCTAACACTAGCTCTTTCATATACTCATCTCCTAATTAAAAAAATTATTTTTTAGAAGCTTCGAATTTTTCCATTACTCCGTTGTTAACTAATAAAGTCTTAACAGTATCAGTTGGTTGAGCACCATTTGATAACCACTTTACAGCTTTCTCATCGTTTATTTTAACTTGCTTTGGTTGAGAAATTGGGTTGTAGAATCCTATTTCCTCTATGAATTTTCCATCTCTTGGAGATCTTGAATCCGCTACTACTATTCTGTAGAAAGGTTTCTTGTTAGATCCCATTCTTTTTAATCTTATTTTAACTGCCATTACAGTCACCTCCGAAATTTATTTGTCTTTTATTTATTTAAAGAAAGGAAGTCCGGGAAAACCGCCCCTTTTCTTCATACTTTTTTGTGAGCCTGTAAACATCTTCATCATTTTCTTCATCTCATTGAATTGTTTAATCAGCCTGTTTACATCCTGTACTGTAGTTCCACTACCTCTTGCTATTCTTTTCTTTCTTGAAGCATTTAATACAGTTGGATTTCTTCTTTCTTCTATGGTCATAGCTTGAACAATGGCTTTAGTTCTTTTCATCTCTTTACCATTTAAATCTACATCCCCAAGTTGATCTTTTATGTTGCCCATACCTGGCATCATACCTAAGATTTTATCAAGAGGTCCCATATTTTGTATCTGCTCCATTTGATCTAAGAAATCTTCAAAGTCAAGTTCTTGTTTCTTGATTTTTTGTTCTAATTGCTTAGCTTTTTCTAAATCTAAGTTTTCTTGAGCTTTTTCAATAAGGGTTAATACATCACCCATACCTAATATTCTAGATGCCATTCTATCTGGATGGAATTGTTCTAAATCGTCTAATTTCTCACCCATACCTATAAACTTTATAGGTTTTTGTGTAACTGCTCTTATTGAAAGTGCAGCCCCACCTCTAGTATCTCCATCTAGCTTAGTTAATACTACTCCATCAACTCCAAGCGCTTCATTAAAGCTTTCTGATACATTTACTGCATCTTGACCTGTCATTGAGTCTACTACTAAAAGTATTTCATGTGGCTTTACTTCAGACTTTATTGATTTTAACTCATCCATTAGAGTCTCATCTATATGAAGTCTACCAGCTGTATCTATTATAACTAAGTCATTGTTATTTTTTAATGCATGACTTAATCCAGCTTTTGCAATATTTATAGGACTTTCCTTGTCTCCCATGTTGAATACTGGAATATCCAGTTTTTCACCAACAACTTGTAACTGCTTTATAGCCGCTGGTCTATAAATATCACAGGCAACAAGCAAAGGTCTTTTGCCTTGCTTTTTAAAATAACCTCCAAGCTTCCCAGATGTAGTTGTTTTACCTGCACCTTGAAGACCAACCATCATTATTACTGTTGGTGGTTTAGACGATATAGTTATTTTACTAGCTACATCACCCATTAAGCTTGTCAGCTCTTCATTTACTATTTTTATTACATGTTGGGCAGGATTCAATCCTTGCATTACTTCTAGTCCAACACATCTATCTTGAACTTTTTTTATAAAGTCTTTAACTACTTTAAAGTTAACATCTGCCTCAAGAAGTGCAAGTTTCACTTCTCTCATAGCTTCTTTAACATCACTTTCAGTAAGCCTTCCTTTTGACTTCAACTTACTTAGTGCGCCTTGTAATTTATCAGATAATCCTTCAAATATCATTTTAACATCTCCCTACATATATCTTCTATATTTTCTAGCTTAGGGATTAAATTAGCACAATCTCTATTTTGCAATAAATCTTGCTTAATGTCAACAATTTTATCATTTATGATCTTGACGAATTTTTCCTGTTCTTGAATTTTATATACTAAATGTAATTTACTTTCATATTCTTTTAGTATTTTTTCTGAACGTTTTAATGTATCATATACACCTTGCCTAGATACATTTAAATTTTCACTAATTTCACCTAGAGAATAATCTTCTTCATAGTATAATGAAACTATTTCTCTTTGCTTATCAGTTAATAATTCTTTGTATTGTTCAAATAACAACCCAATCTCAACCATTTTTTCTATATTCATATCTTACACTTCCCAGTGACATACTGTAAAGGTCATTTACTTTACACATAGTATTTTATCTCATATAAGATATCTTGTCAACATTTTATTTAAAAATGCTAATTAGTTCCCAAATAAAGCATCAGAGAATGATTTTGCATCAAAATCTTGTAAATCTTCTACAGTTTCTCCAACTCCTATAAGTTTAACCGGAACATCAACTTCACTCTTAACCGCAAGTACTACCCCACCTTTTGCAGTTCCATCAAGTTTAGTTAAAACTATTCCTGTTATATCAGCAACTTCTTTGAAAGTTTTAGCTTGTGCTACTGCATTTTGTCCTGTAGTAGCATCAACTACTAATAAAACTTCTCTTTTTGCTTCTGGGAATTCTCTATCTACTATTTTAAATACCTTCCCAAGCTCATTCATTAGATTTGATTTATTGTGTAGTCTTCCTGCAGTATCACATATTAATATATCTACATCTCTAGCTTTAGCTGCTTTTATAGCATCAAATACTACAGCTCCTGGATCAGCTCCTTCTTGATGTTTTATTATATCAACATTACTTCTTTGAGCCCATACCTCTAATTGCTCTATCGCTGCTGCTCTAAATGTATCTCCTGCTGCTAATAATACCTTCTTACCTTCTGCTCTATATCTATTAGCTAACTTACCTATAGTAGTAGTTTTTCCTACTCCATTTACTCCTACCATAAGTATTATAGTTGGCGATTTTTCTACATCTAACTTTGAATTTTCATTTATTAATATTTCTTCTACTATGTTTTTAAGTTCTACCCTAACATCCATAGGATTAGTTATTCCTTTTTCTTTTATCTTATTTCTAAGCTTTTCTATTATACCCATAGTAGTGTTTACACCTACGTCAGCAGTTATTAGTATTTCTTCTAGTTCTTCTAATAATTCTTCATCTACTTTTGTGTATGATTTTAATACATCATCTATTTTATCAGTTATACCTTGCTTAGCTTTAGTTAAACCTTGCTTTAATCTATCAAATAGGTTTACTTTCTTTTCTATTTCGTCCTCTTCTTTACTTTCAACCGCTACTATTTCTTCTACTTCTTCATTTCCAGTTGTTTCTTCAACCATCGCATACTCTATTTTTTCGTCTTCAACTATACCTTTATTTTCATCAATTACTTCTTCTACCTCTTCTACTTCTTCTATTGCTTCTTCTGAATGCTCTATACTTGTTTTTTCTTCTATACTCTCTTTAGTAGATTCTACTATAACTTCTTTAGTAACTTCAACTTTTTCATTATTAGGTTCTTCAACTTTTTCTATTTCATTCTCTATTAATTCTTCTCTGGCATTATTTTCTTCTTTTTTCTTTCCAAAATTAAATAGTTTTTTGAACACTTATGTACCTCCTAGATAAGATATTAAATTTTATGTTTTATATTATTATGTTACATTAAATTTAGCAAGTAACTAAATTAAGCCACTTACTAAATTCATTGTTCAAGACAAAGCTATATAATATCTGTCATTTTTTCTGCTTCTTTAAAATCTAAGCTTAAGACCTTAGAGATTGCTTTTTCTTGCATTGTAACTCCGTATATGTAGTCTGCAGCCTCCATTGTTCCTCTTCTATGAGTTACTGATATAAATTGAGTATCTTTAGCTAGCTCTTTTAAGAATTCCCCAAATCTAAATATATTAGCATCATCTAACGGTGCTTCTATTTCATCCAGTATACAAAAAGGTGTAGGTTTTGCAATAAGTATAGAGAATAATATACTTATTGCTGTAAGAGCCTTTTCTCCACCTGATAATAAATTCAAGTTTCTCATTTTTTTACCTGGTGGTTGAGCAGTTATTTCTATATCACTTTCTAATATATTATCTTTATCTATAATAGTCAATTCACCGTAACCTCCGCCAAATAATCTTTTATAGACATATTTAAAGTTTTCATTTATTTCTTCAAATTTAACTTCAAACTCTGCTTTCATATTTTCTTCTAAGTCTGTTATAAGATTTTCTATGGCTTCTATAGATTGTTCTAAGTCTGATTTTTGTTCGCTATAGAAATCATATCTTTCTTTAACTTCTTCGTATTCTTTAATAGAGTCTATATTTATATTGCCAAGATTTTTCATTTCCCTTTTTAAATTTTCTAATAATTTTTTGTCTATTTCTAGATTATCATCTTTAATTTCAATAGCCTGAACTAAAGTCATTTCGTAATTTTCAAAAAGTTTATTTATATAAGCTTCTTGGCTAGATTTAACTCTCTCTAATTTCCCTTTAACTTTAAATAAACTTTCTCTTAAGTTCATATATTGTCTATCAATATTCTTAAACTCTCTGTTGAAGTTTTCTAATCTACTCTTTAAATCTTCTTTAACTAATTTTTTATTTTCTAAGTTTTTATTATTATTAGTTAGTTGGTTGCTTAGATTTATTTTTTCAGTTTCTTCTATAGCTATTTCTTCTTCTAATTTAATAATTTCTTTTTCTTGATTATTTAAAGATTCTTCAATAACTTTATATTTTTCTTCTAAACCTTTATTTTCTTCATTGATTCTTTGTATATCTTTAATTAAGTTTGAATAAATTTGCTTAAATTTAACTAATTCTAAGTTTAATTCGTCAAATTTATTTTTATCCTTTTCATATATTATACTAGCTTCTCTTAGCTTTTCGTTTAATTGTTCTATTTTATTTTTATTTTCATAGTGTTTCTTTTCTATAACTAGTATTTCTTCTTTTACCACTTTAGCTTTTTCCATTGTATAACTCAAGTTGTCTCCTAAACCTTGTTTTTCATGGTTTAGTTTTTCAAGACTCATTTGAAGAGTTCTTTTTTCAGATTCAATTCTGTTAATATTAGAGCTTTCTATAATTATAGCTTTATCTAATTCTTTAATAGCTTCGTGTATACTATTTATTTCATTTTTAATATTAGTTATATTTTCTTCTGCTTTTTGCTTTTCATTTATTAATACTAAATTTTCATTTCTTGTCGCTTCTATTTTTTCTTTATACTCGTTTATAAGTCTTTTTCTAGATAAAATACTTCCATTAGTTCTTAAGCTTCCTCCTGTTAAAGAACCTCCTGGATTTAATATTTCTCCATCTAAAGTTACAACTTTAAATTTATGCCCATTTTCTTTTGCAAATTTAATACCATTATCTATATTGTCTATAATAATAGTTCTACCTAATATATTTTCAATTATGTTTCTATATTTATCGTCATAAGATATTAAATCACTGGCTACACCTATAAACTTTGTATTTGTTCTTATATTTCTAATATCTATTTTATTAGACTTTATTATATTTATAGGCAAGAAGGTTACCCTACCTAAATTGTTCTTCTTAAGATAATTTATAGCAAATTTAGCACAAATTTCATCCTTAGTGATGATATTTTGCATATAAGCACCTAGGGCAGCTTCTATAGATTTTTCGTATTCTAAAGGAACATTTATAACTTGTCCTAAAGCTCCATCTATACCTTGAAGATTCTTATTCTTTAAAACTTCTTTTACTCCCTTATTAAATCCTTCGTAATGATTTTCCATATCCATATAAATATTAAGCTTTGAATTATAATCATTTAAGCTATATCTATTAGTTTGTATTTTCTTTTCTAAATCATTATTTTCATTTAATAAATTTCTTAGATTTTTATTAGTTTGCTCTTCTTTCAGTTTTGAAGTATCTAACTCTTCTTTTTTAGCTTCAAAATTATTTTTAGTATTGTCTAATATATTATTTTTTTCATTTATATGATTGTTTATTTCATTTATATCTAAATCTATACTCTCAGTTCTATAGTTTATATTTTCTGAGTTAGCAGTTAACGTAGATAATTTATTACTAGATTCTTGTTTTTGATTTAAAAGTTTTATTATCTCATCCTTTAAATCTTCAACCTTGTTATTTGTTTCTTCTATATTATCTTTTTTAGCTTTATTTTTTTTCTCTATATCTTTTACATCGTCTTCTATATTCTTAATATTTTCTTCTGATTCTACTTTTTTATTGCATAACTCTTGAATAGCTAATTTGTCATTACTCAGCTTTTCTTTTATTTCACTTATTTCTTTATATTTTCTATCTATATCATTTTTACAGTTTTTTATTCTTTCATTTATAAGATTCACTTGAGATTCTTTTTGGGATATTACAGACTTAATAGTATTTATATACTCTTGTGCTTTATTAATACTTGAGTCTATTCCTTCTAATTCTAAATTAATCTCATTAAAACTTTTTTCTACAGAAGATTTTTGATTTTCTATTTCCTCTGATTGTTTTTCTAGCAATTGATTATGCTTATTTACCTCTTCTAGTTCTTTTTCTAAAGATTCAACTTCTCTTATATAGCTATTAACTTCTATAGTTTTAAGTTTTTCACTTACTTCTAAATACTTCTTGGCTTTTTGTTGTTGATTAAAAAGTGGCTTAAGCTGATTTTCTATTTCTACATATATATCATTTATTCTATCTAAATTTTCTTTTGTGTTTCTTAAACTTCTTTCTGCTTCATGCTTTTTATATCTAAACTTAGATATTCCACAAGCTTCATCAAATACTTTTCTTCTATTAGCCGGATTGTTGCTAAGTATTTCGTCAACTTTACCTTGCTCTATTATAGAATATCCGTCTTTTCCGATTCCCGTATCTAAAAGTATTTCTTTTATATCCTTTAGTCTACAACCTTTATTATTTAGGAAAAATTCACTTTCCCCATTTCTATATGCTCTTCTTTTTATAGTTATTTCACTAAAGTCTAATTCTAGTTTACTATCACAGTTATCTATTGTAAGAGCAACCTCACAATAATTCATCTGTTTTTTAGTGTCTGTTCCTGCAAATATTACGTCTTCTAGTTTATCTCCTCTAAGACTTTTTACACTTTGCTCCCCTAGAACCCATCTAACAGCATCTGAAATATTACTTTTACCACTACCGTTAGGACCTACTATTGCTGTTATACCTTCTTTGAAAATTATATCTGTTTTTGTAGGAAAGGACTTAAATCCTTTTAATTCTAATCTTTTTAAATACAATTCTTTCTCTCCCTTCAATGCGAAAACTAAAGGTTATAATTTTTATATAAGCTTATATATATATCTTTCATATTAGTTTCTACCATTACATTATCATCTAGTATAATTTCTAGTTCATTTACACTCAAATTATCTTCTTGAGTTTTTAAAATCACTCCTAGCTCATTTTTCATATAAACGATATTACTTTTTTTATTACCAATTATCTTAGATACATTTTTCTTATTACATTTTATAGTTATGTTACTTTTAACCTTATTTTCTACAACAATATATTTTAAATAATCTTTAATCATTTCACTTTGTACTAATTCTCTAAAAGCCGGATGGTAAGGTCCATCAACAATAGCTTTTCCTATTTGTATATCATCTGTAGCTTGAAGTCCTACCCTTATAACATTTATATTATTAACGTAAAATAAAGTTAAAAGTTTTTTTACTATTTGAATACTTTCATCTAATGTAAATGCATTATACTTTTTATTATTAAGTAAGTTTTCTAGTCCAGTTTCTTTTACTACTAAAGTTGGATATATCCTTACACAATCAGGTTTCATTTCTATAAACTTCTTAGCTGTAGCTATACATTTATCTTCATTATCTGTTGGTAATCCAACCATCATTTGAAGACCTAAATCTATATTGTATTCTTTTATTAATTTAGAACTTTTAAATACATCTTCAGCACTATGCCCTCTAATACTTTCTTTTAATACATCTTCATCTAAAGATTGTACACCTAATTCAATTATGCTAACTTTGTATTCTTTTAACATTTTAAGTATTTCTTCATTTATACAATCCGGTCTTGTTGACATTCTAATGTCTTTTATTAAACCTTTATCTACATATTCTTTAGCTACAGCTAGTAAACTTTTTTGTACGTCTATTTCTATAGCTGTAAAGCTTCCTCCAAAAAATGCAACTTCTATACTTGCATCCTTATCTATAGTAGGTAAACATTCTTCTATAATATTTCTTACATCGTCACTAGTTATATCTGTACTTACTCCTGTTATTTTTTTCTGATTACAAAATATACAATCATGAGGGCATCCTCTATGTGGAACAAATACAGGGATTATTCTTTTTTTCATAATACATCATCCTTTATCTTAATCAAATGTCTACATAATATTTTTTAATGCCTTTTTAGCAGCTAGTTGCTCTGCTTCTTTCTTAGTTTTACCTTCGCCTACTCCTAGCACACTTTCATTTATTCCTACTTGCATAATAAATCTCTTATTATGGTCCGGTCCTTTTTCATTCATCAATTTATACCATATATTACTTTCTCCTCTACTTTGCAGCACTTCTTGTAGATGAGTTTTATAGTCTCTAAATATTTTTCCTTGTCTAGAGTTAAATATTATCTCTTTCATATAATTTAGTATGAATTTTCTAGCGTTTTCTAATCCTCCATCTAAATAAATAGCAGCTATAACAGCTTCAAAAGCATCTGCAAGTATAGATATTCGTTCTCTTCCTCCAGTTGCTTCTTCTCCTTTACCTAACAACATATGCTCGCCTAGTTTTATTTCAGTTGCTATTTCACTTAAAGATTCCTCACAAACTATATTAGCTCTAAGTTTAGTTAGCTCTCCTTCAGGTAAATTACTTTCATTGTTGAACAAATAATCACTTATTACGATACTAAGTACTGAATCTCCTAAAAATTCTAATCTCTCATTGAAGTCGTAGCTTTTATTTTCATTAGAATAAGAACTATGAGTAAGAGCCTCTAATATGTATTCTTTATTATTAAACTTGTAGTCTACAATCTGTTCAAATTTATCTATATTATATAGTATTTTTTTATTTAATTTCATATTACTACCTCCGAGTTAATTCTCTCTAGATTATAGTTTACTATTTTTCTAGAAGTATTGCAAAATAAAAAATTCACTTTTTCTTAGTATGTGCAATATACAGAAAAACCTATGAGATTAAAAAATCTCATAGGTTTTTCTATATATTTCTTTATTCTTCGTCTTCGCAACAATCTATGCACATACAATCATCTTCATCATCTGCTGATAATATAATCGCTTGGCAGTTTGGGCAAACTACATCTACTTCATCATCATATAGTAATTCTTCATCTATTTCTACTAAATCACCACAGTTTGGGCATTCCATTTCTATAAAACTAAGTTCATCATCTTCTATGTCGTCATCTTCATAAAGATCATCTTCTACATCTGATAAATCTTCATCTATAGATTCTACATATTCTACAAGCTCTTCTTGTTCTTCGTCTAGCTCTACTATTGCATCTGCAAAGCTTTCTAACGCCTCTACTATTTTATGTATTATTTTACCTTCTTTAGTTTCCTTGCTTATTTCTAATCCCTCAGCTAATCCTTTTAGATACGCTACTTCTTCATATAAGTATTTCATGTGTACCCCTCTCTTTCTTTTTATAATAAATTAAAAGCCCGTACATCTTTATTATGAAGATATACAAGCTTTTTATACATAAAAATTAAACTCTTGATAAATATTCACCATTTCTAGTATCTACTTTTATTTTGTCACCTTGATTTATGAATAAAGGAACTTGAACAACTGCTCCAGTTTCAACTGTAGCTGCTTTAGTTACGTTACTTGCAGTATCTCCTTTTATTCCTGGCTCAGTTTCTACAACTTCTAATTCTGCAAAGTTTGCAGCCTCAACTTGGAAAGCTTGTCCTTGGTAGAATCTTATTGTAGCTACTTCATTTTCTTTTAAGAATTTTATAGCATCTTCAACTTGCTCATAGTTTAAAGGTATTTGATCGTATGTCTCTTCATCCATGAAATAGTATAAATCACCTTCATTGTATAAATATTGCATTTGTCTAGTGTCTATATGAGCCTTAGGGAATTTATCTCCTGGGTTAAAAGCTTCTTCTCTTATAGCACCTGTCTTTAAATTTCTGTATTTAGTTCTTACGAACGCCGCACCTTTTCCTGGCTTAACGTGTTGGAAATCAACTATTAAACATGGGTGTCCATCTTTTTCGAATGTTACACCTTTTCTAAAATCACTTGCTGATACCATTTTTGTCCCTCCATCTAAAAATAATTTATTTATTTTTTTGATACTCATGATTAAAGTACTTCTATTATTATTATAATCAAAACTTCAATTTTAATCTTAGGCAAATCCTTCTTGTATTTTTGCAATTTACCTATATGTATCTCTTTATCACCGTATCCAATTTAAATTATATATGCTATTGTAATCTTGTCAAGTTTATTAGAGCATTTATTCCTAAAATATAGCTATCAAATCCAAACCCAGATATTTGACCTAAACAAGCATTTGCTGTAACACTTTTGTGTCTAAACTCTTCCCTTTGATGAATATTAGATATGTGTACTTCTACTGTTTTAATCGATACTGATTTTATAGCATCAGAAATAGCATAGCTGTAATGAGTAAAAGCACCTGGGTTTATAACTATTCCATCAAATTTTTCATTAGCTTCATGAATTTTGTCAATTATATATCCTTCATGGTTGCTTTGGAAAAATTCTAATTTTACAATATCGTCACCAAATTTTTGCTTTATATAGTCTATCAAATCCTCTAAAGTTTCTTTTCCATAAATACCCGGTTCTCTCTTACCTAACATATTTAAGTTGGGACCATTAATTACTATTATTTTCATAAGCACCCCTCATCTTAGATTACAAACTTCTACAAATATAATAATATCATATGTTATCTAATATAAACAAGTATTTGACTAATTACTTCTTCTATATTTTTATTATTTACATCTATTGTTATATCACTCACTTCTTCATACTTATCTCTTCTTTGTTCTAAGAGATCACTTATTGTCCTATTTAAGTTCAAACTATTTTTAAGTAAAGGTCTTTGATTAATTTCATTTGAAACATGATTAATTATAGTTTCTGGTTTTGCATCTAAAAAAACTACCTTTTCTTCTCTTTTCAAAATTTTACAATTTTCTTCTGTAGTTATTATTCCACCTCCAGTTGATATAATTAAATCATCTTTTTTTATTAATTCACTTAGTAATTTAGCTTCCAATGTTCTAAAATATTTTTCTCCATTTTTATCAAAAATTTCTGAAATAGTACATTTTTCTTTTTTTTCAATTTCATCATCCATGTCTATAAAGTTTATATTTAACTTTTTTGCTATACTCTTTCCTATAGTAGTCTTTCCTACTCCCATAAAACCTATCATTATCATTCTCATATATTGTCTCCCTCAAAGTTTCTTATGTATACACTAAAATTAGTTTCATATTTTTGCATATTTTTAGATAGTTTCAGCTTTATATTAGCTAATCTTCCGCCCTCATCTAAAGAAATATACATACTATCTATATAGTCTCCTATTTCATATCCACCTGTTTCACTATTCCCATATATATTTAATGTATTTATAAACAATTTACTTTTATCTGTTTTTAGGCTAAGCTCTTTATCTTTTATACTACTATTTTTTATATCTCTATCCATATATTTACACTTTATTGACGTTACAGGAATTGAGTTAGTTGAAGTAATATTTATTATACCTTTTGATTCTCCTATAACTTTTTCTATTTGTTTAGTTATTTCTATACTCTGTTGCTGTAATTCTATTTTGTCTTCTATTGTACTTTTTAAATTTATACTAAAAAATAACATATAGTACAAAATAGATGCTAATACAACTATCAAAGATAATGTTATTATGCTTTCTACCAGTAAATAACCTTTTCTATGTTTCATATTTACCTTCCTTAAGCAAAACTCTTCCACTAATAGGAACTATTGTTATTTCTTTTTTAACTTTTTTATTCATTATTGTAATGGTACTCCCTGCTGGTTCTGGAGATCCATCTTGCCTAAATTGTATTTTTTCTCTTGCATAATATAGTTCAACATTTTGAGGTAAAACAATTTCTTTTGTATCTTTTGAGTTTTCTCTTAAAATGTAACTTTTTACATTTCCTTGTTTTTTATAGTATATATATGTATCACTGCTTCCTAACATATTACTTTTTCTAACATATCTTATATCAGAACATAGTTGTTTTGCAAATGAGTTTATTTGATATTTTTCTATATTATCTTTAGGAAAACATAATGTAGCTATTAAAATCATTATACTTATTGCTATAACTACTTCAACTAATGTCACATTCCTTCTCTTTTCATATTTTATATCTCCTTATAATCCTGTACTATAACTAATTTTTTGTAATCTATATTTGCCTTAGTATTTTGAAGATTTGCTTCTTCATTAATTTCATTAATAATTTCTGTATTACCCTCTGATTTGTTTTTAGTAACTCTATTATAAAAAGGATTCTTTATTTTCACACTACCTTGTATTTGCTTAATGTATTTTTTTTCTTTTGAAGTGCTTATTATACTAAAACTTAAAAATCCATTTTCATCATATATGAGTTTATTAGGTATGTTTATAGAAACATTATTTAGTTCTGTTTTTGATATATTTTTTATATTATTAATAAAATTATTTCCTAAGAAATAGTTGTTAAATTCTTGTTCATTATTACTATTTGAAACTGTTTGTTCTACTTCTTTCAATATATTGCTTTTGGTGATTTCCAATCCACTTAATGCATTTTCTTCTAGTATTGTGTCTTCATACTCTAACTTAAATAAACTTTGATTACTATAATTTAAACCAATACACATCATAGTAATAACGCTTATAATAGAAAATATTATCAATGTAAATATTAATATAGATCCTTTATTGCTATTGTTGAAGTACATAACTATCCAATTTGATACTATTCTTATTGTTCTTAACTTCTATATTTACTTTGTAACATTGATAATAATTTTCTTCTTTTTTTACGCTTTTAATAACTTTGTATTTTCCTATATTTTTACTTTCTTCATAGTTTGTTATATAGCCTTCACTACGCTTTATTTCGTCTTTTGTACATTCTAAATATTGTTTTGCGGTATTTAATATTTCGATTCTTTCTTTATTATTTTCAGTACTGCTATAGTTTTCGTATAGAGAGTAAGAAATCATATATACTGCTAAACATATTATAGCCATACTAATTATTACTTCAATTAAAACAAATCCACTTTGCTTATTTTTCAATTTACACTTCCTTAATCAAAAGTGATATTGTTTATTTTCTTGTAAATATCTTTTATATTTTCTATATCTTCATCCTTAGGTTTTATATCTGTCCAAATATTAAAAGCATGTAGCCCCTGATTTATCAACATATTAACACCATGAACAACTTCTAGATTATGTTTTTTTGCCCATTTTATTAATGATGTATTATGAGGCTTATACACAATATCACATACCAATATTTTATTTTGAGGATTTAAACTTTCATCAATAGGACATAAATCACTTTCCATACCAATAGGTGTAGTGTTTATTAATATATCTATATTTTCTAAAGCTTTTTTATCTATTTTTTCTGTTGAGCAAGATGTTTCAGTTGTAAAGTTATTTTTTATTATATTAGCTATTTCTTTAGCCTTTTCTTCACTTCTATTTCTTATTTCTATAGATGAAACATCATTTGAGGCTAATTCTACAGCGATGCTTCTACAGGCACCTCCCGCTCCTATTATCATTATTTTTTTATTTGTTAAATCATTTCCTTTATCTAATATAGATTTTACAAATCCCATTCCATCAGTATTATATCCTTTTAAAATACCACCTTCATTTTTTATAGTATTTACTGCACCTATTAACTTAGCATTTACATCAATTTCATCTAAATATTTAATTACTTCTACTTTGTGTGGTATTGTAACATTACATCCTAATATTCCTAATGCTTTTATTCCATCTATACTATTTTTTAAATTACGTTCCTTAATATCAAAACAAACATATACGCTATTTTTATCGTATTTTTCAAATAAATAGTTATGTATATTCGGTGAAAAACTGTGTTTTACCGGATGTCCTAAAAGACATATTGTTTTTGTTGTCCCATTTATATTCATATTTTATCCTCCCTAATTTTATTGTCATTTTTTATTCTTTATATACTATATCATTTATTAAAAATTACACATTCTTATGTATTCAGAATAAGCTAAATCATCTACTTTGGCTTTCATTCTATCTTTATAATTTTCTCTATTCTTATCTATTTGTACTTGAATACTTATATGCAAATCTCCACTAGAACCTATTTTTATGTCTATCCTTCCATTATACAACTCCATAATTTGTTTTGCCACTTCTATACCTATATCTATATTTCTTCGTTCTAAGTCATTGATATAGCTATTATGGTCATAAAAACCTTCATTAGTTATTTCTATAATATCTTTATTTCCTTTATTTTTTAATTCTATATTTATTAAACTACCACTTTTAGAATATCTTATAGCCATAGATAATATAGTTAAAACAACTTTTTCTATATCATCTGGGTCTACATTTGATATTTTTTCTTCTTCGTCTGTATCAAAAACCATTTCTATGCTATCATCTACTATATATTTACTAAGTTCTACTGTAATATCTTCAACTATATTCACTATATTATAATAATCTCTTTTAGATTGATGAAAATCTGATTCCAATTTAGCTAAGTCCATCATATTGTTAACTAGTCCCATAACCATATATGAATATTTTTTCACATCTAGTATAGATTTTGAAATTTCACTATTTGGATTTTTTAAAATTTCATCTTTACAAAGTATTTCTAATAATTGATTTGATGATGATATTATGTTTAAAGGTGTTTTTAGTTCATGGGATATATTTATAAAAAATTCAGATTTATTTTTATTCTCAATTTTTTTCTTTTCTATTTCTATTTCTATTAATTCTGTTTCTACTTGTTCTGTTATATCCCTAACTACTCCAACTAACTTTAATCTTTTATTTACATTTATTATTGTGCCTCCACATTCTATATGTGTATATTTTCCAGGTTTATTTATTATTACTTTTCTTTTAAATTTAATATTTTCATTATTATTAGAAGTCATTACTATTCCTTCATTTATTATATTTAAATTTATATCTTCTAATTTTTCAGTATTTGTAATTTTAAATAAAGCTGAATTTGCATATACAGGCAAGTTGTTTTCGTAGTCTAGAATACAAATTCCTTCTGGTATTACGTTTACTAATTTCTCATATTTTTCTTTACTATAGTTAACATTTTCTAATAATTGTTTATATGGAGTTATATTTCTTATCGCTACTAAATTTTTCTTATCTCCTTCATTGTTAAAATTAACCCTGTCTATATTTAAACACACAGTATTATTTAAACAATTAGTATAATAAGCATCTTCATTCATAGCATTATTAAATACTATACTTTCTATATCTTCTTTATTTAAATTTATATCATCATATTTTTTATTGTCATATACTATTCTATTTTCTTCTGCTAAGACAATAGAATAAGGTATATTTTCTACTATAGTCTTATATTTAGCATTATTTTCTTCTATTTTTATTTCACTTTTCTTTTTATAAGTAATATCTTCTATATAACAAATAATCCCCATATTTTTATAACTTATTGTAAAAGGAGAGTATATACAGTTAAAGTATCTACCATCTTTACCTTCAAATTCTGATTCAACTTGTTCTCCACTCTCACTTACCTTGTTTATACATGTTAAAAATTCACTTTGGTTTTTTATACTGTTATTTAAAAATAAGCTTAAGTTTAACTTGTATTTATATTCTTTATACTCATTCCACATTTTCAAAAAGCTATCATCTTCATTTATTATATATCCTGCCCTATCTATGACTACTACACACTTATTGTATTGCCCTATTATAATCTCTAATAATCGTTGCTTCTTATTTAAATTGTCATTTATAGTTTGAGTTATATTTTTGTTATTTACTATCTTTTGTTCCTTTTCTTTTATTTTAATTGAAGAATTAGCTATCTTGGCACTAATCTCAGAATTTTTATTATTAACGTCTTTTATATATGAAATGAACAGACTATAAAAAATACAAATACTTGATATAATATCTATGATATATCCTATGTGTATTATTTGAATGCTATCTATTAATATATTCATTGATATATGACACAAGTAAATAACAACTATTATTTTATATTTATTTTTTAAGTTAGATGTATATATTGAAATTGAAAAAAGATATATAATAGTCATCAACATATATAAGGATATTAATTTATTATATACACTCGGTATATT
>NZ_JBOFOR010000263.1:0-37122 GCF_051659545.1 Romboutsia sp.
ATAGATATGCTACTCATGTGAGTAAAGACTTTTCGGGTATAGATTTCTTAGTAAGAAAAACCTTAAGAGCTAGATTAAAGAATATAATAAATAGTAAACCTAAATTATCTAAAACATATGAAAGACTTTATGGAAATTACAATGGTAAAAAAATAACCATTAAAAATACAACTATATTTCCTATTTATGGTTGCAAAACTAGAAATATAATGTGTTTTAACCAAGATATCTGCAACTATACACGATAGTTTATATGGTATTGAGGAAATAATACAATACCTGCTAAGTAATAGACAGGAGTCACAAACGACTGAATTTAATGATAATAGAATTTAATTAATAGCAGGTCAAAATGGTAAATGTTATGTTACAGGCGAAGCCTTAAAAATAGGATATATGGAATATAAACATAAAATTCCGAAATATTTAGGAGGTACTGATGAATATAAAAACCTTGTGTGGTTAACAACACAAGCTTGTAAGATTATATGCAGTACTGATTTGGGTACAATAGCTAAGTATCTAAATACGATGAATTTAGATAAAAAAGGTTTAAAAAGAGTTAATTCTTTAAGAAAGTTAGTAGGAAATTCAGTTATTTAATTATTAGAGTGTGAAATTGTTGGAACGCCGTATGAGGTGAAAGTCTCACGTACGGTGTGAAGTGGGGGAAAAGTTGGAGATAACTTCAAAGACTTACCTATCACTATAAATAAGAGGTGTAATAAAGGGTATAATTGGATTAAACTGGGTACCAAATGTGAAATTCAATATAGAAGAATTTAGAGAAGATACTATAGAGTATATAAAAGAAAAAGGATTTGCTACTATAAAAAGTAATGAATTTGTATTAAACACTAACATAAATATTATTAAGAAAAATTTATTAATTAGCAATATAGAAAATAAAAATATTGTAGAAGAAGACTTAAATAAGATAGATTTAAAAATAGAAGAAAATATAGTTAGTCAAAAGATTATGGACAAAGAATTATACTTAAGTCTGCCAAGTGAATATTCTATATACAATAAAGAAGAAAGAGCTTTAATATATGAAACTTGTTTGAAATATGAAGGGTATTTAAAAGAAAATAATCTTTATGATGAAAATGATATAACAAGAATGGTTCTAAAAGAAGTAAATAGAGGAAAGATAGAAAAGTTTGATTTTATATTAGTAGATGAAATACAGGATTTAACTGAAATACAAGTTTATCTTATGTATAAGTTAGTTAAAAACCCATTAAATATTCTATTTAGTGGAGATTATAATCAAACTATAAATCCAACATTTTTTAATACTACCCGTATAGAAAGTCTATTTATGGCTACGAATTACAATGATAAATTTTATAAAAAAATATTATCAACAAATTATAGAAGCTCAAAGAACATTGTAAATTTAGCCAATGAAATTGCAAATTTAAGAATTTCAAAGTTATATAAAAATAAAAGAAATGACTATATAGAAAAACCAATAAGAGAAAAAACTAATAACCCATTTTTATTGAAGAATAGTGAAGAAAATAAGTCTAAACTTTTAAACATGGTAAAAGAAAGGCACTATGTAGCTATATTAGTTTGTAATGAAAATGAAAAATTAAAACTGAAACATGAAATGGGTATAGAAGATAGTGTGTTTACTTTATCTGAAATTAAAGGTATAGAAAAAGATTATATAATATGTTACAACGTAGCATCTACATATAAGGAAAAATGGAAGGAAATATTTGATGGAGTTAGCTATGAAAATCACTCTTTATATAGATACTATTTTAACATGCTTTATGTTGGAGTAACTAGAGCAAGAGATTATATTTGTTTTTATGAAGATGAAAGTGATTGTGAATTGTATAGTAATTTTGAGGGATTAATAGAAGTAGTAGAAAATTTTGAAGAAAATCATTTAATGTTTAACTACATATCGAACGATGATGATTATTTAAAAGAAGGTAAATATTTAGAGTCAAAAGAGAGATATCATCAAGCTATAATACAGTATAGAAAATCTAAATCAAATAATGTAAAAGAGCACATAAAAAGATGTGAAGCACTTGTATTAAAAGAAAAAGGAAAATACTCAGAGGCAGGGGCTAAGTTATTAAAATTAAGAGAGTATGAATTAGCCAGCGAATGTTTTATAGAAGATGAAAATCATATAAAAACTATAAAGTGCTTTGTACTAATGGGACAAGAGTATGAGGAAATAGTAGAATATTTTAGTGAACATAAAATAAACCCTTTAGAAATAGTTTTAGAAAAGCAAAGTAAGGAAGCTTGGATAAATAATTTTTATGAGATATACAATGAATATATAGAAGATAAAATAACAAAACAAAATAAAAACATAGATTTAATTAAAACTATATTAAACATTATCAATTAAGTCTAAACGAATTAGGTGGTTAACATGGAAGATAAAAATATATTAAATTTAATAGACAGATTTGAAAAAAGTATAGATGAAACTGAAAAATTAACAAATTCTCTAATAGGGTTAGAAGGTGTATTAGATAAACTAGACAATTCAATGCATGAAGTATATGAATTAACAAAAGTTGAGTCATTAACTAAAAAATCAGAAGCTTTAATACAAAGTTTAAATCAATTAAAAATGATTCAAAGAGAAGTAAACAAAGAATACACAGAATTGGTTAATTTTAATTTATACAACGAAGAAATAAAGGAAGACATTTCAACTATAAAAGATTTTATAGTTAAGATAAATGACAATATGAGTATCATGAAAAAAGATAGGGATAGTTATAAATTAATACAAGAAGAAGAAAATAAAAAATTTAAAGAAGATATATTGTACATACTAAAGGAAAATTCAAATAAAGACAAAGATTAATATAGAATATATAGAAGCTCACAAAAAGAAGGTGTCAACATGGGGAAAATTTTAGTAATAGCAAGTACAATATTAATTATACTAGTATTAATAGGCCTTAGAAGGAAAAATAATAAAAAAATATTACTTGAGATCAAAAGTACTTTTATAGAAATAAATCAAACATACAAAGAAATACTTACGGAGAATGATTTAATCTCAAGAGTTTTACATGGAGTAATATTTGTAGTTTCGGAGCTACTAGTTATTTTTACTGTAGTCAAAGTAGGAGTAAACAATGTATTACAGGATGCGAGTATAACTAATATTATAGTTACTACATTTTTTGTAATTATAATACTTTTAATAATTCATTTATCAATAGGATACATACTTCTGATAACAACAGGGATACAAAAATTTATTTCTAAAGTTGAAGATAGTGACTTAAAAATCAACTTGCTAACTAGCTATTTTATACTTAGTACTTATTTTACAGTATTTGTATTTGATAGTAGCCAATTTGAGGGTATAGAAATTTTAGCATTGATAGGTTTATTAATTTCTTATATATTAAACTTAAAAATACTTATTAAATTAATAAAAAATCCAGGTCATGTAAAAAATAAGGATAAAGAAAATAATATTTATAAAACTACAAATAGCAGAATTACTATAGTAGCAATACTACTATTATTTATGATAATATTAAATTTATTTTTAGCTACCAGTATAATAAACCAAGCTTATCCAGGGTCATTTTCAAATAATCCAAATGGATTTGATTTATTTTATTATACTATAATAACATTTACGACAATTGGATATGGAGATATCGTTCCTATTAGCATACCAGCTAAAATTATCAGTATGACTATTGCAGTAACTAGTGTAATATGTTTAACAATATTTTTAAGCACAGTTATATCTTATAAAAAAGAAAATGAATAGTTGATAAAGCCTGAGATAAATCTCAGGCTTTTATTATTTCAAGAGAATAGTATTTAAGGATATAAGAAAAAATAAATTTAATATTGTAATAGCGAGGAGTAATATAATGTTAAATAAAACAACAACAATAATTCAAAGTTCATTAGGCTCTGTATTCTCTGTATTTAGTGAAGAAGACCTAAATAAAATATCACAAATTGAAAATAGAAAAGTAGCAGTATGTGGTAAGATTAATCATCCAGGAATAATAGATGTACCAGAAGGGGCGACTATAGTAGATATAATAAATTTAGCTGGAGGTTTATTAAATGATAGTGGTTTTAAAGCAGCACAATTAGGTATACCTTTTGGTGGTTTTTTGACGGAAGAAAGTTTAGATAAAGAACTAGATTTTAACTTATTTGATAAATGTTCAAATAGAACGATTATTATTCTTTCTCAAGAAGATTGTATAGTACAATATGCAAAATTTTATATAGATTATTTAATAGGAAAAACTAAAAGTAAAGGTTTTGAACAATTTAGTGTAGTTGAGAAAGAAATAATTAGAATGTGGAAAATTTTAGATAGAATAAGTAAAGGTAGAGCTAATATGCGTGATGTATATCTATTAAGGGAAATAGCTCTAACCGTAAAAGATAGGATAAATCAAACACACAATATAATAGAAGAAATAATTAATAATTTTTATAACGAAATAGAAGAGCATATAGAAGATAACAAGTGTTACACATCACAGTGTAATCATCTTATAAAATTAACAATTACAGATAAATGTATTGGATGTGGAGTATGTAAAAGAGCTTGTCCTGTAGACTGTATTATAGGAGAGCCTAAATGCCACCATTATATAGATTATAATAGATGTACTCACTGTGGACAGTGTATCGCAGTTTGTCCAGTAAACGCAATAACAGCAGGAGATAATACTTTAAAGTTCCTTAGAGATTTATCAACACCAAATAAAATAGTAATTACTCAAATGGCACCAGCAGTAAGAGTGGCTATAGGAGAAGCTTTTGGATTTGAACCAGGTACTAATGTGGAAAATAAAATAGCAGCAGGTCTTAGACAATTAGGAGTAGACTATGTATTTGATACTACATGGGCAGCAGACTTAACAATAATGGAAGAAGCAGCAGAACTTCAAGATAGATTAGAAAAATATTTTGCAGGAGATGAAAATGTAAAGCTTCCTATACTTACATCTTGTTGTCCTGCTTGGGTAAAATTTATTGAACAAAACTATGGAGATATGTTAGAAGTTCCATCTTCAGCAAAATCACCTATGCAAATGTTTGCAACAGTTGCAAAAGACTTATGGGGAAAAGAGCATGGACTGCATAGAGATCAAATTACCTCAGTTGCAATTATGCCATGTATTGCAAAAAAATACGAAGCATCAAGACCAGAGTTTTCAAGAGGTTTGAACTATGATGTAGACTATGTAATAACGACAAGAGAACTTATAAAAATTTTCCAAGACTCTGGGATAGATTTAGCTCAAATTGAAGATTCACCAATAGATCAAGTACTAGGAGAATACAGTGGAGCTGGTGTAATCTTTGGTAGAACTGGAGGAGTAATTGAAGCAGCAACTAGAACAGCAATTGAAAAAATGACAGGTAAAAGAGTAGAAAATATAGAGTTTGAATGTCTAAGAGGATGGGATAGCTTTAGAGCTTGTGATTTGGAAGTTGGTAATTTAAAATTGAGAATTGGGGTTACTTATGGACTAAGAGAAGCAGCTAAGATGTTAGATAAAATAAG
The DNA here is from genome assembly GCF_051659545.1 of Romboutsia sp. Lineage (GTDB taxonomy): Bacteria > Bacillota > Clostridia > Peptostreptococcales > Peptostreptococcaceae > JBOFOR01. Next base: position 5,555 of record NZ_JBOFOR010000263.1, read on the forward strand.
AACGGGAGAAGAATTTTTCCATGCTATAGAAATTATGGCTTGTACAGGCGGATGCGTAGGTGGTGGTGGACAACCTAAGGCAAGAAAAAGAGAAGAAGTTCTTAAAATGAGAGCAGAAGGATTAAATAATATAGATAGAAAAATGCCAATTAGAAGATCTTATGAAAATCCTGCTGTTTTAGCAATTTATGAAAAATACTTAGATTATCCAATGAGTCATAAAGCGCATGAGCTGTTACACACTAAATACTTTGTAAAACCTAAAAAATAAATAACATTTTTAAGGGTAAGACTATACTTTAATGAAATATATGTTAAAATAGATAGAGAAAATATTGGAAACAAGGAGAATATTATGACAGGTAAGTTTTTGACTAAAGATAAAGTATTTATACAAACAACAAAGTTTGCAGATTTATTAATACAAAGCGATAGTTATGAAGTATTTCACAATAAAATAGCAGAAAATAACTTAGAATATAACGAACAAAAAGTTTATGAAATTGCACAAAGTGGATTTGTTGATTTTAATCAGCACTTATATGAGGAAATAAATGAAATGAATTCTCTAAGTGCAGGAATATACTTAGAGATGTCTTTAATAACATTTAGAATATTTCTATGGGGGGCTAAAGGAGAAGGCTTTGAAATATTCAAACATGTACTTATAGGGAAGGAAATAAGTAACTTAAATAGTATTGAAGATATTAAAGAATATATATATTTACATATAAGTGAATTGGAAAGCGGAATAATAAAAACTTATAGTGAAGATACGGGCAAGGCTTTTGAAATGCTAGGGACAGGATTAGAAAGTAGAAAATTACCTTTAGCAAGTGTACTTGAAGATTTAACTATAGCAAATAACATAAGTGATTTTAAATAATAAAAGAGTGAGCTTAGACTCACTTTTTTGTTTGATATCAAATTAGTATTTAGGGGTGGAGGATACATGAAAAATAGAATAGATTTAACAGAAGGTAGAATTACAGAAAAATTATTAAAATTAGCACTACCTATAATGGGGACTTCATTTATACAAATGGCCTATAACTTAGTGGACATGATATGGGTAGGAAGAGTAGGAAGTAGTGCAGTGGCAGCAGTAGGAACTGCAGGATTTTATCCATGGTTAGCCATGGCTTTTATTATGATATCGAAAGTTGGAGCAGAAGTTAAAGTTGCTCAAAGTGTAGGTTCAGGTGATAAAGTAGCTATAAAATCCTTTATAAAATCTGCTATAGAAATAAATATTATTTTAGCTATAATATATACAATAGTATTATTAGTATTTAATGATGTACTAATAGGGATATTTAGATTAGGGGATACAAATGTTATAAATATGGCTAAACAATTCTTAAGTATAATTGCATTAGGAATGGTATTTTATTTTATAAATCCAGTATTTACAGCTATTTTTAATGGATTAGGAAATAGTAAAACTCCATTTAGAATAAATACCATGGGGTTAGTTATAAATATTTTATTAGACCCTGTATTAATATTAGGATGGTTTGGTGGGCCTAAGCTTGGAGTAGTAGGAGCTGCTATAGCTACTGTATTTGCACAAATGGTGGTGACAACATGCTTTTTATACAGAATTATAAAAAGTAAAGAAGACTATTTTAAGATTAAGCTATTTAAGGATATTGACTTAATCTATTATAAAATTTTATATAAACTAGGAATACCAGTAGCTATTCAAAGTGGAATGTTTACTATATTTTCAATGACAATAGGTGTAATAGTAGCGTCTTTTGGACCTGTAGCAATAGCTGTTCAAAAAGTAGGTTCTCAGATTGAGTCTATATCCTGGATGACGGCGGATGGTCTAGCAGTAGCTCTATCAAGCTTTGTAGGTCAAAATTATGGTGCATCCAAGTATAAGAGAATAGACAGAGGTTGTAAAATAACCATATTGATAGCTATAGTGCTAGGAATTGTAAATACTCTTGTATTGGTGCTTTTAGGAGATAAGATATTTGGAATATTTATAGATGAAGCTGAGGCTATTAAGCAAGGAACTGTATATTTAAGAATACTAGGTTTATCTCAACTATTTATGTGCTTAGAAATAATAACTGCAGGCGCTTTTAAGGGATTAGGAAGAACATATATACCATCTTTCATTATAACAATTTTAACTGGTGCAAGAGTTCCACTTGCATATTTAATTTCTAAACCGGAAATATTAGGATTAAATGGAATATGGTGGAGTATAACTATAAGTAGCGTGTTTAAAGGAATTTTACTAATTACTTTATTTATGTGGTTATTGAAGATAGGAAAACTTTATAAAACGTTAGAAGATTAAAAAGACCTTAATAGGTCTTTTTTTACAAATTTCAACAATAATTTGAAAAAATAATAAAGTAATGTTATAATAAATAAGTTTGATACTAATATATTTGGGTAAAATATTTTTATCTGAAAAATATAGAGAAACAAAGGAGATAAAATGAAAAAAATAGAATTATTAGCACCAGCAGGTGATTTGGAAAGATTAAAAATAGCTTTTACTTATGGAGCGGATGCTGTATATATAGGTGGAGAAATTTTTGGTATGAGATCTGCAGCTAAAAACTTTACAATAGAAGAAATGGCAGAAGGAGTACAATTTGCTCATAACTTAGGAAAACAAGTTTTTGTAACTATAAATATAATACCTAGAAATGAAGAATTACAACAGTTAGAAGCCTATTTATTACAATTAGAAAAAATAGGCGTAGATGCAGTAATAGTTAGTGATCCAGGTGTATTTACATTAGTTCAGCAGACAATACCGAATATGGAAATACATATAAGTACTCAAGCGAGTACTACAAACTCATATGGTGCAAACTTTTGGTATAACAAGGGTGCTAAGAGAGTAGTAATGGCTAGAGAACTATCATTTAAAGAAATAAAGGAATTAAGAGATAATACTCCAGAAGATATGGATATTGAAGCATTTGTTCATGGAGCGATGTGTATGTCCTACTCAGGGAAATGCGTAATAAGTAATTATACTACTGGAAGAGATGCCAATAGAGGAGCTTGTGCTCAACCTTGTAGATGGAAGTATAATTTAGTAGAAGAAGTAAGCCCAGGTAAATATGAAAAGGTATTAGAAGATGTTGATTCATCATTTTTCTTTAACTCAAAAGATTTATGTATGATAGAATATGTACCAGAGCTTATTAAATGTGGTATAACAAGTTTTAAAATCGAGGGAAGAATGAAAACGTCATATTATGTAGCTACTACAGTTAGAGCGTATAGAATGGCAATAGATACCTACTATGAAGATCCAGAAAACTGGACTTTTAATCCTATTTGGTTAGATGAACTTAAAAAAGGTAGCCACAGAGATTATAGCACAGGCTTTTACTTAAATGTTCCTAATTCTAAAGCTCATAACTATGATAGCGCATCTTATATAAGAAATTATGACTTTATTGGTATAGTAAGAGATTATGACCAGGAAAAAGACCTTTATATAGTAGAACAAAGAAATAAAATGAATGTACTAGACAAGATTGAGGTAATAGGACCACATATAGATACAATGTTTACAAATATTGAAGAAATGTATGATGAAAAAGGCAACCCTATAGAATCAGCTCCTCATGCAAGACAAATAGTCAAATTAAAGCTTGATATAAAGGTAGATAAAGACTATATACTAAGAAAACCAATAGTTAACAAATAACAATTAATCAAAACCTTAATTTTAAAAAAATTAAGGTTTTTTTGTTTATACAGAACAAAAAAAGGAAAAATATGTTAAAATTATACAAGAGACAGGGGGAGAAGGTCATAATATTATTAGATGTATTATTTATAGGTATTTTAGAAGCAGTAGTAATTTATTCAATAGGAAATTCATTATTAAATAATATTCTTGTATTTAAAGATATTGTAAAGATATCTTTAATATATGCAGCAGGTTGTTATTTAATAAGAAGCTATACTCCAACAGGAATAAATATGATATTGATATTTTTATTATATGTCCTATTATACTATTTAAAAAGTAAAGTTAGTATAATAAAGTGTTTAATTGTAATCAGTATAGCTTTCACAATTAAATTTGTGTCAGAATATGTTTTAGTTGGAATAATATATTTAATGGGAATTGATTTAGAAATTATATTGACAAATCAGCTTTTTAAAATTATTGTAGGTAATATATCCTTAATCATTCCATTTTTAACATATTTATTTATTGATAAGAAAAAAATAAAACTTTGGAATGAGGCTAATAAAAAAAATAAAATAAACCACTATACTGATAAAATGTTAGTATCATTATCAATTATAAACATAGTATTAATGTCAGGTGTAATGATGATTATAAGTATAAGTTACTTTAAATTTGACAGCAAATTAAACTTAGTAATACTGAATTTAATAGCAATTAGTGTACTATGTGTAGGTTCTTTAATTATAGTTAGCTTGATATTGAAAAAAAGTAAGGAAGTAGTTCAACTTGAAAATAACGCAATAATATGCAACTTGAATCAAATGAAAGAAACGATAGATATGTTAAGAATACAAAAACACGATTATATGAATCATTTACAGGTAATATTGATGCAAGTTTCAAAAGGTAAATGCGAAGATGCAAGAAGTTATATACTGGGAATAGCTGAGGATTCAAAAAATAGTATTTCAGTTTTTGAAACAGGATCTAATTATATAGATGCTATATTAAACTTTAAAAGTGCAAGATGTAACGAATATAATATTCAATTAACTGCATGTATAGATAGTTTATTAGAATATACACCATTTCAAGATACACAACTAAGTGCTATTTTCTTAAACATAATAGATAATGCTATTGATGAGTTAAAACAAAGTGAAAAAGAATATAAGTACATACATGTTGATACATATATACAAGAGGATAAGGATTTTATTGCTATAAAAAATAATGGAATAAAAATACAAGATATTCAAAAAATATTTGAAAATGGTTATTCATCTAAAGGAGAAAATAGGGGATATGGATTGTATTCTATAAAACAAATGCTACTAAATCATAAATGTAATATTGAAGTTTATAGTGATGATGATGAAACAGAATTCATTATAGAACTTATAAATCTATATAAAAATTTATATTAAGTTTAGAGTAATAGTATTGAAAAAATAGCAAATATATAGAATTATTAAATCATTGTTATACTATAAAATATTTACTAATGGTCGTATGAAGGGAAAATGAAATGTTAGAAATGTTGTTTATAAGTATTCCTGAAATATTTTTAATATACAATATAAGTAATGTATTGTTGGGGAAGAAATTAAAAAGTTTGAAGTTATTAAAAATAACTATACTGTGTGTTCTATTTGGAGAAGTTGTAAAATATTATATACCAAATGGAAGCAATATAATTATAATATTCTTTATATATAGTATGTTGCTTAGCATAGCCATAAAAGGAGAAAAAATTAAGTGTTTAATCGCATCAATAATTGGATATGCTATTAAATTTATTTCTGAATTTATTATGTTTATGATATTAAATGCAATTGATATAAATATAGAAGGTATTTTAAGTAACACTTATTCTAAAATTATATTTATTGACATAACAGTAATTTTAACTTGGATAATATTTACTGTAATTAATAAATATAATTTAAATATCTTGAATTTTGAAAGAAACAAGCCTAAGGCATTATTTAAAAATAGAAATATGATTAAATTACTAGTGGTATTATCAATTATTAACATATTAATAGTTCAAGCTATTGCAGTAGAAATAATGAGCAATTTAGAGCAGTATACAACATATAGTAGGTATAGTTTTGTTATTATTGGAGTTATAATTTGGATAGTATTTTGTATAAGTTGTTTAATTATTACAATTCTAATATCAGAAAAAAATAAAGACAGTATACAAATTGAAAATAATTTAATTAGAAATAATTTAAATCAAATGAAGGAAACTGTAGACTTATTAAGAATTCAAAGACATGATTATATGAATCATCTACAAGTAATACTTATGCAAGTTTCCAATAGTAAAAATGAAGATGCAAAAAAGTATATTCTTGGAATATCAGCTGAGGTAAAAAATAATATCTCTAATTTTGATACAGGTTCTAATTATATAGATGCAATTTTAAACTTTAAAAGTGCGAAGTGTTCAGAACATAATATACAATTAACCGCATGTATAGATAGTTTACTAGAAGATACACCACTTCAAGATACTCAATTAAGTGCTATATTCCTAAATATAATAGACAATGCAATTGATGAATTAAAGAAAAATGAAAAGGAACACAAATACATACATGTAGATACCTATACAGAAGATGATAAACATATTATTTCAATAAATAACAATGGAAGAAAAATTGAGGATACAAAAAAAATATTTGAAATGGGATATTCTTCTAAGGGTAAAAATAGAGGATACGGATTATATTCAATAAAGCAAATGCTACAAAGTCATAAGTGTAATATTAAAGTTTGTAGTGAAGATGATGAAACTCAATTTATAATAGATTTATCTATTGTAAATAAAAAATTACATAGAGCATAAAAAGAGACGTGTCCAAAGCGTCTCTTTTTATAAGTTAGATATGTAAATTTTGTTTTATTCCAGTGGATATAATTTAATTATACACATATTTTGAAAAATTAATACAGAATTTTTAAAAATTAAATAACAAATCCTCCATTTGGACTAATAACTTGTCCAGTTATAAAATTAGATTTATCATCAGCTAAGAACAATATACAGTTAGCTATATCATCAGGCGTTCCAAGTCTCATTAGAGGAGTTTCATCTCTTAACATATCTAATATTTCTTGACTAACATTATTTAGCATATCAGTTTGTATAACTCCTGGTGCTACACAATTAACTTGAATATTTGATGGACCAAGCTCTTTAGCAAGGGCTTTTGTCATACCGATAATAGCTGCCTTAGATGTTGAATAATGTACTTCGTAAGAACCACCAACTAACCCCCAAATAGAAGAAATATTTATAATTTTACCACTATGTTCAGGTATCATATATTGTAAAGCTTTTTGAGTAGAGTAAAATACTCCATTCAAATTAACATTCATCATTTCATCCCAATCTTCATCACTTAAATCTGTAAATAATTTATCAGTACTTATACCTGCATTGTTAACTAATACGTCTATTTTACCAAACTCACCAATACAGAAATTTACCATAGAATTTACCTCATATCTTTTAGAAATATCAGCTTTAAAAACTCTAACAGATAACCCTTTTTCTGTTAATGTATTATAAAGTTCATTAGCTTCTTTTTCTGATTTATTGTAATTTATTACTACGTTGTAGTTATTTTTGGCAAATAATATAGCAGTAGCACGTCCTATACCACGAGAAGAACCTGTAATTAAAACTGTTTTTTTATTCATTAGTCTATCCTTTCCTTAATATAATAATGTTTATATATAAATTATACGAAATTTTAAATAATAATAAAAGTCCATATATAGTTTGAAGCATGAAAAAAGGGAGTAAGCCTCCCTTTTGTTAAACAAATTAATATTATCTTATTATTGTATAAGTCATATATACGATGTATATAATAACTAAAGCAATACCATGTTTTTTTACAAGTAAACTATCTTTTTTCATAAATAAGTATAATAAGATTGTTATTATAGTCATAAAAATCATATCTATTAAAGCAAGAGTACTAACTGTTATAGGATTAATAAATGCAGCTAAACCTAACACTAGTAATATGTTAAATAAATTTGACCCAATAACATTACCTATAGCTATATCAGTCTCACCTTTTTTTATAGCTACTATTGAAGTAACAAACTCAGGAAGAGAAGTACCCATAGCAATAATTGTAAGGCCAACTAAATTAGGAGTCATTCCAAAGTCAGTAGCAATAGATGTTGCAGCATCAACTACCAAATCTCCGCCGATAATTATTCCTATAGCACCAACAATACAGATTAATATAGTTTTAGGTATAGAAATTTCTTCTGTAATATCTATTGCTAAAGCACTTTCATCACAAACAACATTATCATCTTGTTGCTTATTAGTATTAATAGCAGACTTTATAGTATAGAATAAGAAATAACAGAATAAAAGTAAAAGTATTAACCCGTCAACTAAACCTAAAGTTAAATTAGAGCAAAGTAATACTAGTAAGGCACTTATTAATATTAAAAAAGGAGCATCCTTTTTTATTGTATCTTTTTCAACTGGTAACTTTGTTATTATAGAAGAAACTCCTAAAACAATAAGTATATTGAAAAAGTTTGAACCTACTACGTTAGCTATACTCATATCGTTTTGTCCAGCTAATGAAGATGTTATACTTACAGCGGCCTCAGGAGCACTAGTACCCATAGCTACTATAGTTAAACCGATAATCATAGGTGGGACATTAAACTTACGAGCTAAAGATGATGACCCTTCTACAAAGGTATCAGCACCTTTTATTAGGAACAAAAATCCTATTATTAAAATTAAAAATGACATAAAATATCCCTCCTAAAAAAATTACAATGTGTATTTAACACATTGCAATAGTATAACATATGAGTAGCTATTGGTAAATGAAAATTATTTAATCAAACCCTTGACTTCTTTTTCACTCAATTGTCTCCATTTACCAGTTGGAAGACCTTTTAAGGTTAAATCCATAATTCTAACACGTTGTAGTTTTTGAACAGAATAACCAAATACTTCGCACATTCTTCTTATTTGTCGATTAAGACCTTGAGTTAGAACAATTCTAAAAGTACGAGCGTTTACTTTAGTAATTTTACACTTTTTTGTAGTAACGTATTTGTTAGTTACAGGATTAAAAATACGAACTCCATTTGACATTTTATTAATAAAATCATCACTTATATTTTTATCTACAGTTACCGCATATTCCTTTTCGTGCTTGTTTTCTTCTCTAAGTATTTTATTTACAATATTTCCGTCATTAGTAAGTAAAATAAGTCCTTCAGAAGGTTTATCTAATCTCCCTATAGGAAAAATTCTTTCTGGATAATTTACATAATCTATTATATTTCCTTTTATATGTCGTTCAGTTGTACAAGTTATTCCAACAGGTTTATTTAAAGCTATGTAAACATCATTTTTCTTTTGTTTTATTAATTTATTATTAACTTTAACACTATCTCCTTCTTCTACACTTTGGCCTATTTTTGCTACCTTACCATTTATTGTAACCTTACCTTGTTCCACAAGCTTGTCAGCCTCTCTTCTTGAACAAAGTCCAGTTGAGCTTATATAGTTATTTAATCTCATGAAAAACCTCCTTAGAGTCTAGTATAACTAATTAATTATATTATAGTTAGTATTATGAATCAACTATCATTTATTCATAAGTGCTAAAAAATAAATTAATATTCATGATGTGGCTAAATTTAATTACAGTTAATTTTGTTAATAAATTTGAAAACAAGTACTATTTTAATATTAATTTTATAATTATAAACACAATTGATGAATATTATAGCATATAAATATTTATAAAAAATATAATAATTAAAAACATGCTTACATAGGAGAGAAAAGAATGAAAAAAGTAAGTATTGCAGTTATAGGAGCAGGATGTAGAGGGATGTATGCATATGCTCCATATTTATTAGAAAATCCGAATCTAGGCAATATCGTAGCAATAGCAGAACCTATAGAAGAAAAACGAAACTTATTTAAAGAAAAGTATAATATAGAAGAAGACTATGTATTTAAAGACTGGAAAGATTTATTAAAAGAAGATAAATTAGCAGATGGAATAATTATAGCAAACAACGATGATGACCACTTTATGCCAGCTAAAATAGCTTTAGAGAAAGGATATCATGTACTATTAGAAAAACCAATGTCAAACAAGATAGAAGAGATAATTGAATTAGAGAAGCTAGCTAAAAAGTACAACAAAAACATTTTTATGATATGTCATGTACTAAGGTATACGCCTTTTTTCACAGAAATAAAGAAAATAATTGATAGTAAAGAATTAGGAGAGCTTGTAAGTATACAGCACAATGAAAATATTGGATATTGGCATTTTGCACATAGTTACACAAGGGGAAACTGGAGAAATAGCAACGAAACTAGTCCACTTATTTTAGCTAAAAGTTGTCATGATATGGATTTATTATTATGGTTAACTAATAAAAAATGTTTAAATGTAGCTTCTTTTGGTAGTCTAACTGTCATGAAAAGCGAAAAATTCAAAGAAGGTATGAGTGATAACTGCGTAAATTGCAAAATAGAGAAAGACTGCCCTTATTCTGCTAAAAAAATTTACTTACAAGATAATAAAATATCAGCTTCTCTAAATGCAGTTCATACTAATCCAACTAAGGAGAACTTAGCAAATGCAATTATTAATGGACCTTATGGAAGATGCGTATATAAATGTGATAACAATGTAGTTGATCATATGGTTAGTATATTAGAGTTTGAAGGTGGAATAACAGCAACCTTTAATTTGTCGGCTTTTACTAAAGAGTGTACTAGAACTATAAAATTAATGTTTAGTCATGGAGAAGTTGGAGGCAATCATATAAACAATATAATTGATGTATATAAATTTGGAGAAAATCATCATAAGATAATAAAACCAAAACAAGAAGTAAATGGACACGGTGGAGGAGATTATGGAATTATAAAAGATTTTTTATCTTTAATTGCTGATGATAAAGGCGATTTAAAAACTAGTGCAATTCAATCTATACAAAGTCATATTATGGCTTTTGCTCTAGAAGATTCTAGGTTGAATTATAAAGTTGTTAACATAAAAGCATTTGTTGAAAGTTATAATATTTAACCAATTAAAACTATAAAAAAAAATTAGAAAAAATAAATAAAATAGTTGCCGATTAATAGAACATAATATACAATGAACTTAATAATAAAATAGATAGTAACCTTATCAAGAGAGGTGGAGGGATAGGCCCTGTGAAACCCAGCAACCAGTACTTATGTACATGGTGCTAATTCCTACTTATGGAAACCATAAGAGAGATAAGAGAGAATGCTAATTAAAAAATTAAGCCCTCTTTTATCAACTTGATAAAGAGGGCTATTTATTTTCTAAAAAAAGGGGGATATAGAAAATGGGAAATAGAAAATTAAAATTTGATACATTACAAGTACACGGAGGTCAAAGTCCAGATCCAACAACTGGTTCAAGAGCAGTACCGATTTACCAAACTACATCATATGTTTTTGATAGCGTAGAGCATGGTGCAAATTTATTTTCACTTAAAGAATCGGGAAATATATATACAAGAATAATGAATCCTACCTCAGATGTTTTTGAACAAAGAATAGCTTTGTTAGAAGGTGGAGTTGGAGCTTTAGCTGTAGCTTCAGGTTCTGCTGCAATAACTTATTCAATACTAAATATTGCTGAGTGTGGAGATGAAATAGTAGCGTCTAGTACATTATACGGAGGAACATATAATTTATTTTCAACTACACTAGCTAGGTTAGGAATTAAAACTACTTTTGTAGACTGTGATGATCCAGAAAACTTTAGAAAAGCTATAAATAAAAATACTAAAGCTTTATATATTGAAACTATCGGAAATCCAGTAATAAACATAGCTGATATTGAGAAAATAGCAAATATAGCACATGAAAATGATATACCTTTAATTGTAGATAATACTTTTGGAACTCCTTATTTAGTAAGACCTTTTGAACATGGAGCAGATATAGTAGTTCATTCTGCAACTAAGTTTATAGGAGGGCATGGTACCTCTATTGGAGGAGTAATTGTAGATAGTGGAAAATTTGACTGGGCAAAAAGTGGTAAGTTTAAATATTTAACAGAACCAGATCCAAGTTATCATGGAATAAGCTATGCAAATGACATAGGAGAAGCAGCTTTTATAACTAAGGCAAGAGTACAATTATTAAGAGACACAGGAGCATGTATAAGTCCGTTTAACTCCTTTTTATTATTACAAGGATTAGAAACATTATCCTTAAGAGTAGATAGACATATATATAATACTAAAAAAATAACAGAATTCTTAAATAATCATAATCAAGTTTCTTGGGTAAATTATCCTGGAATAGAAGGAAATAAATATTATGAATTAGGAAAAAAATATTGTCCTAAGGGAGCCGGTTCTATATTTACTTTTGGTATAAAAGGTGGAGTAGAAGCAGGTAAAAAATTCATTGAAAGTCTTCAAATATTCTCTCATTTAGCAAATGTAGCAGATGCAAAATCGTTAGTTATACATCCTGCTAGTACTACTCACGCTCAGTTAAATGAAGAAGAACAAAAATCAGCAGGTATTTCACCTGATATGATTAGAGTATCTGTTGGTATTGAAGATATAGAGGATTTAATTTGGGATTTAAAGAACGCGCTAAGTGAAGTTGAAGAATTAAATATAATAGAAGAAGTGACATCTTTATAAAGTAAAAAATCCCTCTAGATAATAGAGGGATTTTTTACTTTATAATTTAATTACATTTATGGCAGATGGACCTTTATCAGCTTGAACTATGTCAAAAGATACTTCTTCACCTTCGTGTAAATCTTTATTGTGTCCATTTTCTTTTATATTAGAAAAATGAACGAAAACATCTTGTCCATCATTTGCAGAGATAAATCCAAAACCTTTTTCATTATTAAACCACTTTACTACACCTGTATAATTAGCCATTTATAAATAGCTCCTTTCAAATTTAAAATAAATTATATTTATATAGTGTAAAACTATTCTTTAATATTATCTCTTTGAAGTGTTAGTTTAATAATAAAAAAAATATGGAAATAAAGTGACTAAGAACAAACTAATATATCTATTTTGCTTATATCTAAATCACAAAAATCTTCAGTTAAATCATGAATAGTATTTTCTAAAAAATACACATCCATCTTTGAAAAATCATACTCAAAATTTATATTTTTAATTTTTACGTCATTTACAAAAAGTAATAGGTTGTCACTAACCTTTTCTATTTGTATTTTTAGTGAATTAAAATCAGACGACTTTAAAGTTTGACAAAGACTATTTAAAATTATGTCTAAAGAAGTTTGCTTGAGAGTAGTTTCAAGACTGTGATTACAACTTTTGCAATAAAAATATGTAGAATTTGTTACAGATTTTACCTCCGTCAGATTTGAATTACTACAATTAGAACATATCATTTTACTTTCCCCCATATGTTGTCTAGATTTTAAATATTTAATTTTACGCACCCTTTTTTAATATAATAAAGATATACAAATTCACCCTTTTTTTGTATAATTTAAATATATTATATACATAAAAATCTATATAAATTTTTTTTATTAGATATTTACTATGACAATATTATAACATTTAATTATGTTATTTTTATATGTAAATTATAGCAATTTACATATAAGATAATCATACCTTATAGAGTAGGATTATTTTTAAATAATCCTTATTATAGCAAGAATTATAAGCATTACTCCAGACATCCAGGATAAATTTATATTAACAACTTTTGCAAAGTATTTCCCTAAATAGCTACCTGTTTTGAGTAAACATAATCCAATTATAAATGATAAAACTATAACATCGAATTTATTAACATTACCTAAACTACATCCAAAACCAACAGCTAGACTATCTAAAGACAAAGCAGTAGCTAAGTAAAAGGCCTCCTTAGAAGACAGAATTTTAGAACCGTCATAATCGGCTTTTGTCTCATCAGCATAAATTTCAAGAACAAATTTAAAATCAAAAAGTTTAAAAGTTAGTGGAGCACCCATATTTGAAATTTTTTTTATATATCCTTTAGAAAAAGTTTCAAATAGTCTATAGATACCTAAGATTAATAAAAGAATAAAGCTAAGCATAGGAGCTAAACTTGGTGATAAGAAATTTTGAAGGGAAGAACCTAAAAACATAGAAATAGCCAAAAAAATGAACAGATGCTATTTATTATTATTGCAGATAAAAAAGGTATTTTGATTTTATTAGTACCATAAGCAATACTTGTTACAAAAGTATCTATACAAAGAGAAAATACTAAAAGTAAAGACTGTAACATGAATACACCTCCTGATTGTCAAAACTAATAATATACTATTAAAAAAAAAGCAAATTAGTTACATAAAATAAAGAATAAAGAATTTTAAAAAATCATAAATAAATATATATAGTAAATACATTTATTTAGCCAGTAGTTTAGAGGGGAGAAAATTTATGAAACAAATAATTATAGAAAAAAGTATCGTTAAAAATAATGAGGAATTAGCAAAGAAAAATAAAGATTTTTTTAATAACAAGAAAATTTTTACTATAAACTTATTAGGTTCTCCTGGTTCTGGAAAAACTCGTGTAATAGAGAAAATAATAGGGAATATAAAAAAATGTTACAACATGGCTGTTATAGAGGGAGACTTATACACTGCAAAAGATGCTATGAGAATAGAAAAACATAATATAGATGTAATTCAATTGAATACTGGTGGAACATCTCATTTAGACGCAAGTATGATAGCTATATCTCTTCAACATTTAAATACAGAAAAACTAGATTTTTTAGTTATAGAAAATGTAGGTAGTTTAGTATTACCAGAAAGCTATGACTTAAGTGAAGATATGAAGATTGTTGTAATGAGTGTGACTGAAGGGAATGATAAACCATTAAAATATCCTTCAATGTTTAAATGCTCTTCTGCGGTTATATTGAACAAAATGGACTTAATTGAAAATACTGATTTTGATATAAATGAGTTTTACAGGGATGTGCATACACTTAATAAAGATATTAAAGTATTTGAAGTTTCTTGCAGAGATGATTCTGGAATAGATGAAATAAGTGACTTTTTAAAAGAAAAAATAAGAAATAAAAAAACATACTAATATTTGTATAAAAGATAACCTTACGATGTAGGGTTATTTTTGCATATAAAAATAAATAGAATGAATAAAAATATGGACATACTCATATACTTTTATAAGTTAAAAGCAAATTTATGAGGGGGATACGTATGAGATACTACAATAAACCTATTAACGAAGTATTAAAGTATTTAAAAGTAAATTCAGAAATTGGGCTTAGTGATAGTGACGTAGAAGAAAGACACCGCCGATATGGAATAAATGAGTTTACTATAAAAAAAGGTAAATCTTTTATAGAAGAACTATCGGAGAGTGTAATGGAACCAATGATATTAATATTATTAGGAGCTGCAGTTATAAGTGCATTTATAGGAGAAGTACATGACGCTTTTGGTATACTAGGAGCTATATTTATAGGCTTATCTATAGGAATAGTAACAGAAGGAAAATCCAAAAAAGCTGCTCATGCACTATCTAAAATGACAGAAAATATAGAAGTAAAAGTACTAAGGAACGGAAAAATAAGACAGATATCAAAGAATCAACTAGTTCCAGGAGATGTAGTATACATAGAAACAGGTGATATGATACCAGCAGATGGCAGACTTATACAATCCATTAACCTTAAGCTTAGAGAGGACATGCTGACAGGAGAAAGTGCAGATGTAGTAAAAAAAGCTGAAGAGGTAGTACAAATGGAAGTAGTATACGGTAAAATAGAAATTATAGAACAGGACGCAATACCAGCCAAGCAGATAAATATGGTTTTTGGAGGTACACTTGTTGCCTATGGAAGAGGTATAATGGTGGTAACTTATACTGGTGACAATACAGAAATGGGGAAAATAGCTCAAAACTTATCTCATGATGACATTTCAACACCACTTCAAATAAAACTAGGCAAACTAAGTGCAAAAATAGCAGGTATTTCAGGGATTATAGCTAGTTTATTATGTGTATATATGATTATACAAATGAATTTAAAAGGTCAAATATCAGTAAATATGTCAGGTATATTACCATTTTTGCAATCACTAGAACCTGCAAAAGATGCATATATGGTTTGTATAGCTTTAATAGTTGCTACAGTACCAGAGGGACTTCCTACAATGATAAATATTACGCTAGCAATAACTATGCAAAAGATGGCTAAAATAAATGCATTAGTAACTAAAAAAGAAGCTTGTGAAACAATAGGATGTATATCTGTAATTTGTTCAGATAAAACAGGGACTCTAACGCAAAATAAAATGATGGTAGAAGTTGCATATGTAGATGGAAAATATATAAAAGATGAAAATTACATAAGTAATAGCTACTTTGAAAAAAACTGCATAGTAAATTCTACAGCAGATATTGAAAAAGAAAATAGAAGTTATAAATATATAGGAAGTGCCACAGAATGTGCATTACTTTTATATCATAAAGATAAAGATTACAACAAAATAAGAAAAAATACCAACTTAATATCTCAAGTTCCTTTTACTTCAGAGAAAAAGAGAATGTCATCTTTAATATTAGAAGAAGATGGAGAAGTATTGCTAAGTAAAGGTGCACCTGAAGTACTGATTAAAAAATGTAAGTACATACAAAAAGGACAAGAAGTTACTTTAATGACACCTCAAATTAGAAAAAATATATTAAATGAGATTAGAAAGCTTCAAATGAAATCTATGAGAACTTTAGGTTTTGCTTATAAAAAAATAGGTGAAGGTTATGCTGAAGTAGAAATTTGTTGTGAAGAAGAAGTAGCAGTAACTAGAGAAATTAATAATTATGAATATCAAAGAGATGTAAATAGTTATGACAATGATGAAGATTTAGTATTTGGAGGATTTGTAGGTATACTAGACCCATTAAGAGAAGGTGTAAAAGAATCAATACAAACAGCCTTTGATGCAGGTGTAGATGTTAAGATGCTTACAGGTGATAATATAAATACAGCTACTGCAATTGGAAAAGAAATTGGTTTATTAGACACTGGTAAAAAAGCAGTAGAAGCTACTTATATAGATGTTTTATCTGATGAAGAATTAAGAGAAGAAATAAAAGGAATATCCATAGTAGCTCGTTCTAAGCCAGATACTAAAATGAGAATAGTACAGGCGCTTCAAACTAATGGTGAGATAGTAGCTGTAACAGGTGATGGAATAAATGATGCTCCAGCATTAAGTAGAGCGGATGTTGGAATTTCAATGGGAATATCGGGAACAGAAGTGTCAAAAAATGCATCGGATATTATATTAACTGATGATAGTTTTAGTACGATAGTAGATGGTATAAAATGGGGTAGAGGAATATATGAAAACTTCCAAAGATTTATACAATTTCAGCTTACTGTCAATATAGTAGCCTTTATAATCGCTATAGTTTCTCAAGTTATGGGCAAACCAATGCCTTTTACTACCATACAATTACTATGGGTTAATATAATAATGGATGGACCTCCTGCGTTAGCTCTTGGATTAGAGCCTGTAAGAAGTTATGTATTAAAAAGAAAACCTATAAAAAGGAATGCGGGAATAATATCTAGATCTATGTTTATTAACATAATTATAAATGCATTTTTGATAATATGCATAGTTGAGATACAGTTAACTTTCAATGTGCTTAATGCTACATCTGTGGAGCAAGGAACAGTAGTATTTTCATTATTTGCATTTAGTGCACTTTTTAATGCATTAAATTGTAGAGAGTTTGGCATTAACAGTACAATACCAAACTTCTTCAAGAATAAATTAGCACTTCGAATTATAGTAATAACAGGAATATGTCAAATAATATTTACTCAAGTATTTAGAAGTTTTTTCAACTCAGTTCCTTTAGGTGCTAATATGTGGTTAAAGATTGTGTTATTGTCTTCTACAGTACTTGTATTAAATGAAATAGTAAAGTTTATACTTAGAAGCGTAAGAAAACAACAAAAACTAATTAAACAAAAGATGAGAAAACAAAGCTCAACTATATAAAACATTACAATTTACGAGCTATTTGCAACACCTCCAATTAATTTGTATATATTGTAATATAATAACTTATCACAAAAATACAAATTTATATATACTCAAATAATTTAAGGGTCTTGCATTTAATTTTAACCCAATTACCCTTGCTTGATAAAATATCTACATAAATCCACAAATGTAAAGTTCTAAATCAGAATAATTAGACCTCATCCTGAAACTTAGTTAAAAAAATATCTATGATATACTTTATCATGTAAATCAAATGTGAGGGAGTACAACAAAAAGTGAGGGGGCATAGTATGAAAAAAAATATTTTTAAACATTTAGCTATGTTAATGGCTATGGTATTCATGTTTGGGATGACAGGATGCTCAAGTAGTGATAGTTTTAAAGAGGGTACATATAAGGGTGTAGGAACAGGAAAAAATGGAAATGTTGAAGTTGAAGTAAAATTCTCTGATTCTGAGATCAAAAGTGTTAAAGTACTTAAACATTCAGAAACAGAAGGTATATCTGATGCAGCAATAAAAGAATTACCAAATAAAATACTTGAAAATCAAAGCTTAGCTGTTGATGCAATTACAGGGGCTACTTTAATGAGTGATGCAATTTTACAAGCAGTAGAAGATTGTGTTGTTCAAGCTGGTGGTGATGTTGAAAAATTAAAGCAGGTTAAAGAAACTGGAAAAGAAAAAGAAGTTGAAGAGGTTAGCACTGATATAGTCGTACTTGGAGCAGGTGCATCAGGAACAGCAGCAGCCATTGCAGGTGTTGATAACGGTGCGAAGGTTTTATTACTTGAAAAAACAGCAATTCCTATGGGCGCAGGAACACTTGCAGGAGGAATGTTTGCTGCTGATTCACAACAACAAAAAGATAATAATGCAACAGTAAGTAAAGAATGGTTATACGATCAATACGTTTTAGCATCGGATGGGTTTATGAACTCAGTACTTGTTCGTGAAATTATTGATGAAGCAGGTCCAACTGTAGATTGGTTAGAAGAAAATGGTTGCGACTTTAATTTAGCAGATGCAGGAACTGGTGGTGGATATGAACATATCGGAATGCCAGCTACACTACATGGTTATGCTGAAGGTGGAACAGTTGCAATTAATAAATTAATCGATTCATTTAAATCTAAGGGTGGAGAGGTTAGATTTAGTACCCCAGCAACTGAACTAATTAAAGATGATAAAGGTAACATAACAGGTGTTATGGCAAAGAAGGCAGATGGTTCAACACTAAAAGTTAATGCTAAATCAGTTATCATAGCTACAGGTGGTTATGGTGGAAGCGAAGAAATGTTAAAAGAGAACTTTGGTAAAAGTTATACTAAAGGTGAAATAGCTCAAAATACAGGTGACGGAATCAAAATGGCGTGGAATGCAGGTGCAGATGAGTATGGAACTGATGTTGCACAATATTTTTGGGCAAAGTTTACAGATGAAGAAACTGCAAAACTTGCTGAGGCATTAGGTGATGATTGGTATGCACTAACAAACTTTACTAGATATCCTAACTTAAGAGTTAATAACTTAGGACAACGTTTCTCAGATGAAACAAATACAACTATATACTCGACTCATGGAGCACAAATTAGTATGCAACCTGAACAAGAAGAATATGTAATAGTTGATTCAAATATGTTAAATAAGATGAAAAAAGGCGGAGGAGCGGCTATAGAAGATCAATTTGCAAAGTGGAAAGATGATCCTCAATTCTTTATGGAATTTAATGAGCCGAATGATACTAGGATTTTCTATGAAGAGGATCATTCTCCAGTAGATTATGCAGCTATGTTTGATAAAACTTTAGATACAGGTGTTGTATTTAAGTCAGATACATTAGAAGGTCTTGCAAAAGAAATGAAAGTAAATGAAGAAAACTTTATGTCTTCAGTAAACCAATATAACAATGCTATAAAAAATGGTAAAGATGAGTTATTCTTTTCAGACTCTTCACGTTTACTTTCTTTAGAAGAAGGTCCTTACTATGCAATAAAATTCTCAGCGAGAAACTTAGGAACATTAGGTGGAATACGTATTAATGAGAAGATAGAAGTAGTTGATGAAAAAGGAATGCCTATAGATGGATTATATGCAGCAGGTGCTGATGCAGGTGGAATGTATGGAAAAGCATATGTTGACTTTGAAGGTGGTACACTTGGATTTGCATATACATCAGGTAGATTAGCAGGAATTAATGCTTCAAAATATGTAACAGGCAAATAATTTAATTACTTAATACAAAATAAATAAAAATCATCTCTGGTAAAACTAGAGATGATTTTTTTGCGATATTAATTTTTTGATGACTTAGATTTGAAAATCCTAACGTATAAATATATATTTATATTGGGGAATATGATATTATTATTTATGTAAATAAATAGAGAATAAAGGAGGGAATATGTTAGAGTTAGCAGGATTAATAGGGTGTTATAATACTTATGATCAAGGAGACATTTATTTTCAAATTGC
The DNA here is from genome assembly GCF_051659545.1 of Romboutsia sp. Classification (GTDB taxonomy): domain Bacteria; phylum Bacillota; class Clostridia; order Peptostreptococcales; family Peptostreptococcaceae; genus JBOFOR01. Next base: position 25,828 of record NZ_JBOFOR010000263.1, read on the forward strand.
AAAATCTATCTTGGAGAATTATAACAATTTAGACATGTCTAGTGTACAAGCATTTGCAGATTCGATACATATCTCAGTTTCAACAGCGAATCGATTTATTAGGCAATTATATTTTAGTAATTTTTCTGAATTTCGAAATTACATAAATAGAACACCAGAGAGTTATGAATATGACGGCAAGTATTTCCCGTCTATAAAGGATGAAGTTATTAATCCTATTGAATATGGACAAATTATATGTGATAAAATTAGCGAGGTTATGGGTAGTATAGAAGAAGCTGATATTGTATCGTTAGTATCTATAATCGAAAAAAGTGATAAAATCATATTCATAGGAATACCTATCATATCTGCAGTTTGGCGATTACAAATGGAACTAATTTTGATGGGTAAGAAAACAAGTGCATTTTTAGATCCCAATTATCAAATAAGTGAGGTGGACAAGGTTGGAAGTGATTCTGCTGTAATTTGTCTACAACATATGCGCCAACAAGATGATCATAATGAAAGGCTAGTTGATAATGCAAAACTAAATGGTGCAAAGATAATTTATATAGGAAGTTTAAAGGTAAAAAGCATTGAGGATAAAGCGGATATATCAATTATTTATAAAGGAACGAACACACAAATAGATACAACAATGACACAAATTATAGTAAATTATATTGGGACTTATTTAAGAAATAAAATTATAAATTGTTAGTATTTATAAGCGAGTTGAAATAAAATTCATATAAAATAGAGAAAGTTAGGATTGACTTAGTACTTACTTAAAAATTTGGGATATATTGCGAAAATATTATTAGATTTAACTTGAATACTTTATTAAATTTTGTAACATTATAGTTCTTTTTAGATATTATAATATTAAATAGGTTTAAATCTATTTAATATTATAAAGGAGTTTAATTATATGTCAAATAAAAATAATATTAATGGTTACTATTATAACTCTTCTAATGATGGAAAAAATAAAGAACGAAATATTGAGATAAGTGAACAGGAGAATGGATGTAGCGAAAATAAGTGCAACGAAAACAGATGTGATGAAAATACGTGCAAAGAAAATGTATGTAAAGAAAGTAGATGTAATGAAAATAAAAATGAACCTAAGAAACATGTAAAAAAATGTGATGACAGTTGTTGTTGTAAAAATAGTATGAGAGAGGCTCTTAAGTTATTAAATAAAAGATGTTTACACACATATTTAGACTTTAATAAGTTTGCTTTTATAGCAGAAGATTCACTTGTAGGCGTGCCTTCTCTTAAGATACCAGCTACTCCTGGAGATGATAGTTTAACATCTATCGAAGGCTCTTTATTTGGTTTTTCTCCGAGTGATTGTGATTTGCTTAAAGTATCAGGTTCTGTATTATCACCTCCTATAAATGATTCTGTATTAGACCCATTAGTTGTAAACTACGCTTCTCTTTGCAAATTAATTGCAGTTGCCTTTGAACTTAGCAGCACAATTACAGATGTTTGTAATAAAGATACTTGCGATTATAATACTTTCTTAAACATAATATCTCAAGACTTAGATATACCAAAGGACTGTGATGGTAACTGTAGTTGCAAGTGTGAATGCGATGACTGCTGTTGCAATACAGGGATATGGAATCAAGCTGGTGGATGCATTAATACTGTAACTAGCTTAGTTGCTGGACCACTTGCATTGTATGAGACTTTAGTTCTTGGTAAAATATGCAATGTGATGGTATTAGCTACCCCACCTTCAAAAGGTGCTCCATTTAGAGTATACTTTGTTTGCCTAGATTCTGTTTCTTTCTTATCATAATATAAAATATTTATTTAAGTTTCATTAATTATAAAAAAAGCAGAGTATGATAAACTCTGCTTTACTTTTATTATATATTTATTTCGTATTGACTCTCAATAATATTTAAGTTATTAGTTGCTTTAAATAGATAAGAAATATTAAATGTACTTCTTTTAAATAATCTAAGAGTTGAATATTGAAGAATATTTATAGGAATGAAATTATTTTTATTAAGTAAAGTTAAATTAAATGTAATACCATCAACATTAGAATTATTTAATGTATGTGAGATATAATCACATGTATCTTTGCTTACAAGCTCACCATCATAACCTAATAATATATAATCACAATCATTATTTAAATAATTCAAACCATTAAAAATCATATTATCATCGTTACTATTATTACATCCTACCGATTTTACATTAGGTATTTCCTCTATAAGTTTTAAATCATTAATTTTATTTATAGGGGTTACAACTATAATGTCTTTTACTAAATCCATATAGTTAATTAAACTTGATTTTAAATTATTATAATTAAGCTCCTTGCATACATACATAAGAGTTATATTTTTAATACATTTTTCATTAATCATATAGTTAGAGTACTTATTTATAGTCCAGAGGATATCTTTATCACTTACAGCGTATAGAATTGGATAAGAAACAAAGTTATTATCTATCTTACCAAAAATCTTCAAATTTTCAATACAATCAGTGACAAATCCACAATCTTTTAATATAAGAAATTTTAAATAATAAAGCTCTCTAAAATTATGTTCTTCAATTAAACAATCATCTATTTCCTTTAATGTTTGTTTATAATAGCCTAATTTGTATAAACAATGAAGTTTTTTAAGGAATAAATCTTTTAGTTGACCTATAATTTTATCAGTATCATCTAAAGCTTTTTTAAAATTAGATAGAGCCATTTCAAACTTAGTATCATAAAAGTATACTTTACCAAGCAAGTAATAATAATAGCCATCTTTTTCTTTCTCGGTATAACTAAGTAGTATATCAAGGTTTCTTTTAGACTTTTTATTTGCATCTATTATAGTTTCATCATATCCATCATGCATAACTAGCATATCGCTATAACAAAAATCTTCAGGTTGATATTTCTCAAAAAAACTCCAATCTATCTGTTCATGTATTCTGTGTTCATATCTTATGTCTTTATCATTTATAAATAATTTAGTTAAAGGATGACTGTTTTCATGAGTATATTTTTTATTAATATTATTGATAAGCATAGTATAGGCTTTGAAATTCTTAGTTTCTATATTATTTCTTATTCTAATAGCAGTTGTTTGTTCTATATATTCGTCACTATCAAGTACTAAAATCCATTCCATAGTTGCCTTATCTAAAGCAAAATTTCTAGCTTTAGAAAAATCATTGCACCAAATGAAGTGGTATATTTTAGAATTAAATTTTTTTGCTATTTCAATTGTTTTATCACTTGATCCAGTATCGACTATTATGATTTCATTTACTAAAGAAGATACAGAATTTAAAGCTCGTTCTAAGGTTCTTTCATTATTTTGGGTTATCATACAAAGGCTTATTGTTTTCATAAAATCAGCTCCTTTTTATTAAATTACTGTACTAATAGATATATTTAATACTATTCATTTCAGTGCAATTAATTATATAATTTAAGGAATGAAATTAATATAAGATTTTGCATTTAATTTGACAAATCAAGCATTGAAAAGAGCGACAACATTTAATGGACAATATATATATCAAAATTATAGACAAATTCATATCATTTTGTAGGGTTTAATTTTAGCATTTCTATTTAATTGCTGAATACAATAATATAGACACAAGAGTTCTTGCCTTTACCAACGGTAAATTGCATACAAATTAATAGGAGGGATTTTATGGTGAAATTCGAAGACGATAATCAAACCTCAGATAAGAAAAAATCAAAAGTACTGTCAATATGTATACCTGCATATAATAGAAAATATATATTCAAATGGTGTTTAATTTCTGCATGTGAAGCATGTAAGGGATATGAAAACATCGTAGAAATAGTAATATCAGATAATGCATCTACAGAGGATATATACTCCGTAGTGAATGATGTACAGAAGATGTATCCATCAATTGATATTATATACAATTGCAATTCTAGTAACCTAGGAGTGGCACGAAATTTTTTCAAAGTTGTAAAAGATGCCATGGGCCAATTTTGTTGGGTAATAGGTAGTGATGACTTTATAAAACCATATAGTATAAATAAAATCATCAATATTTTACATGAAAATGAAGATATAGATTTTATATCTTGTAGTTTCGATTTAATGAGAATTGAGGATTCATTAAAGATAAGCGATAAAGAGATTTCTACCAATATAAGTGAACAACTAAAAAATCCAAATTATCTAAGACCAAATGGAGCTCCAACTCACAGTTTTAAAGTTGATAAACTAGATTATATAATAGACCCTATATATAATAATGTGTTACTTGGCTCTTTAATGACAGGAATATTTAGACGTGACTTATGGAATGGAGTAGAAGTAGATAAAAAAGAATTAGATGGATATGACAGTCTTATAACTATATATCCTCATATATACGTATATTCTAATGGGTTCTTAGGTAAAAAAGCATACTACTGTGGTGAACCTTTAATAACTGTTGGTGAGGGCACTAGAGAATGGTCAACAGATACAGGTAAAAGTTTTTGGGAATCCTCCCTTCCAGTTATATACTTCAAAGTATTTAGTGAAATAGCTAGTTCCTATAAATCCAATGGTCTAGAACAAGAATCATATATAAAATGTGAAAATTGGACTGCTAGTTTTGCAGGAGATTTGCTTATACCTATAATATGGAAAAAATATGTTTCAAAAGATCCTGTAAATAATATAGATAAAATTTTTCCTTTAGAAACAAGCTTAATATTCCTTGATAATGAAATTTATAAACAGACAGCATTAAATAAGTTAAGAAGTGAATATTATGCTATGGAAAAACAGTATGAAAGTATGGAAAAAACTACTATAGGCAACATAATCATTAATTTGTTTAAAAACATGTTAGAAAATAATAGTTTTAGCAATGTAAGGATGTGAAGCAGATGAAAGTAGTGATATTAGCAGGCGGATATGGAACAAGAATAAGTGAAGAAACTGATATAAAACCTAAACCTATGATTGAAATAGGAGGTAAACCAATCCTTTGGCATATTATGAAAATTTATTCTACCTATGGATATAATGACTTTATAATATGTTGTGGTTACAAAGGATACGCTATAAAAGACTATTTTATAAACTATTATAATCATCAAAATGATTTTACAATAGACTTAAGTAATGGAAATATAGATATGCATAATAGAAAATCTGAACCATGGAAAGTAACTTTGGTAGATACAGGAACAAATACGCTTACAGGCGGAAGAGTAAAAAGAGTTAAAGAATATATTGGTGATGAGACATTTATGTTAACGTATGGAGATGGTGTATCTGATGTTAATATAGATGAATTAGTTAAGTATCATAAACAAAATAACAAATTAGCTACAATAACATCAGTTCAGCCACCAGGAAGATTTGGAGCATTAAATTTAGATAAAAACAATAATGTAAATAAATTTATAGAAAAACCAGCGGGTGATGGTGCTTGGATAAATGGAGGTTTTTTTGTATTAGATTCTAAAGTTATAGACTATATAATAGATGACTCTACAGTATGGGAACAAGACCCATTAAAAAGATTAGCATCAGAAGGAGAGTTGTCAGCATATAAACACAGTGGATTTTGGAAGCCTATGGATACATTAAGAGACAAATTAGAATTAGAAAATATATGGAAATCTAATGAGGCTCCTTGGAAAATATGGAAATAATATAAACATCATTTATGAGGGAGGATATGGAACTTAATAATGATTAAATTATTTAAATCGATATATAACGGAAAAAAAGTTTTAGTAACAGGTCATACAGGTTTTAAAGGTTCTTGGCTTTGTTTATGGTTAAAACAACTTGGAGCAGATGTTATAGGGTATTCTCTAAATCCAAACACTAATCCAAGTTTTTTTAAAGTATTAAATATAGAATCAGAAATTACAAGTATTATAGGAGATATTAGAGATGAGAAATACTTAAATGATACAATACAAAAATATAAACCTGAAATAGTATTTCATTTAGCGGCACAACCATTAGTTAGGTTGTCATACTTAGAACCTAAAAATACTTATGAAACAAATGTAATCGGAACTTTAAATTTATTTGAATCTGTAATAAAAAGTGATAGTGTAAATGCTATTGTAAATATAACAACTGATAAATGCTATGAAAATAAAGAATGGATTTATGGATATAGAGAGATAGATCCTATGGGGGGATATGATCCATATAGTTCTAGTAAAGGATGTGTAGAGTTATTAACAAATTCTTATAGACAGAGTTTTTTTAATGATTTAAATATATCAGTAGCATCAGTAAGAGCTGGCAATGTTATAGGTGGTGGTGATTGGGCAGAGGATAGATTAGTCCCAGATATAGCTAGATCCATATCTCAAAATAAAGTTATAGTAACTAGAAATCCTATGTCAACAAGACCCTGGCAATATGTACTAGAACCACTTTCAGGGTATTTATGGATAGGAGCACTTATGCTACAAAAACATAATAACTTAAGTGAAGGTTGGAACTTTGGACCAAATTATAATGATATTTTAAGTGTTGAAGAAGTCATAAAAAAATCTATAGGAGTTTGGGGAAGAGGAAATTATACAGCTGAAAGTTGCGAAAATCAATTACATGAAGCCAATCTTCTTAAATTAGATATAAGTAAAGCAAAGGCTAAGCTAAAATGGAGACCAGTTTATGATTCAAATAGAGCAATTGAAGAAACTATAAATTGGTATAAGGAATTTTATGAAAATGAAAAGTTTAATGCGAAAGAATTTTCGATAAATCAGATAAAAGAATATACAAAAGTAGCTATAAGTAAAAATATCATATGGAGTGAATAGATATGGATAATAAAAAACAAAATATATTGAATTTATCAAAAGAATACTTTAATGAAAATATAAGCTACAAAACCATAAAACCTGGAGTAGACTATATACCAGCATCGGGAAAAGTATTAGATGAAAATGATATGGTCAACTTAATAGATGCATCTTTAGATATGTGGCTTACAGCAGGAAGATATTCATCTGCATTTGAAAAAGAATTTGCAAAAATATTAGATGCTAAATACTGTTCTTTAGTAAACTCAGGATCCTCTGCTAATTTAGTTGCATTCACAGCTTTAACTTCTTATAAGTTAGGAGAACGAAGATTAAAAGAGGGCGATGAAGTCATAACTGTAGCTGCAGGTTTTCCAACTACTATATCACCAATTATACAAAATGGTATGATTCCTGTATTTATAGATGTAGACTTAGAAACATATGACTATAAAGTGGATGATATAGAAAATGCTATATCTGATAAGACAAAAGCAATATTTATGGCCCATACACTAGGAAACCCATTTGACTTAAATAAGGTTATGGAATTAGCAGAAAAATATAACTTGTGGGTAATAGAAGATAGTTGTGATGCATTAGGGGCTAAGTACAATGGAAAGTATACTGGTACGATTGGTCATATAGGCACATTTAGTTTTTATCCAGCTCATCATATAACTATGGGTGAAGGTGGCGCTGTTGTTACTAATGATCCACTATTATATAATATAATAACATCAGTCAGAGACTGGGGAAGAGATTGTATATGTCCTCCAGGCAAAGATAATATTTGTAAAAATAGATTCACCCAAAAACATGGAGAACTTCCAATAGGATATGATCATAAATATGTATATTCTCATTTAGGGTATAATCTTAAAGTTACAGATATGCAAGCGGCTATAGGTTTATCCCAATTAAATAAATTGAAATATTTTAAACACAAGAGAAATGAAAATTTCAAAAAACTACATAAAGGATTAAGTAGACTCAATAAATATTTGATTTTACCTAAAGAAACTGAAAAGAGTGAGCCCAGCTGGTTTGGATTCCCTATAACGATAATAAAAAATGATAAATACAATAGGAATGATCTAATAAACTTCTTAGAAGATAATAAAATAGGAACAAGACTGTTGTTTGCAGGCAATATCCTAAAACAACCTGCTTTTACAAGAAATAACTATAACTATAAAGTAGTAGGAGATTTAGCAAATACTGATACTATAATGGAAAGTACTTTTTGGATTGGTGTTTGGCCTGGCATAACAGAAGAATGTATAGATTATATAGTTGATAAGTTTAATGTTTTTTTTTCTAATTAAGAATTGTTGTTTATGTGGAAACGCCTAAATATAAAGACCAGCAAAATCTGCTGGTCTTTATATTTATTTATAAGCTTTTACTATCATATTTTTATAAAATTCATCTCTATCTAGTAATGGCGATTGATCCTCAATAGGTCTTCCCATTTCTAATTTTGGAATTGAGTATGTTATTTGGCTTAAAGTTATTTCAATTAAATGACTTTTATCATCATCTAAAAGTTCCTTTATTTTGTGTATCTCATCAATAGATGATATTTTAGTGGAATCTATTCCATATGCAGTACATACTTTTATAAAATCTGGTGTAGAATATCCTTCTATTGTTCCATAATATTTAGAATCATAATATAATTCTTGAAAATGTCGTATCATCCCTAATGCTTGATTATTCATAATAATAATCTTTATTGGTATATTGTCTCTGATTATAGTTTGGAGCTCTTGAATATTCATTTGAAATCCACCATCTCCAACTATAGATATTATTTTAGATTTTTTGCTAGAATACCAAGCTCCTATAGCTGCAGGTATTGAAAATCCCATAGGACCCATTCCTCCAGCATTTAATACCCTTTGACCTTTTTTTATAGCAATAGATTGTGATGCCCATATTTGATTTTGCCCTATATCAAGAGAGAAAATAGTATTTTTATTACATAAATCTCCGATAAAGTGCATTATTTCATTTGGATCTATTTCACTTTTATATATTTTAGTTGGATAACTTGGATACTGTTTTTTATAATTTTTAATTTTATCCATCCATATACTAAAATCATATTTATAATCATCTATATTTAATTTATTAATTATTTTAGTAAGAAAAACTTTCACATCACACCTTATACTAATATCTTCTTTTAACTTTAAGTTAAGTTCATTATTGTCTATATCAACATGAATTATTTTTGCTTCTCTTGCAAAGCTTTTGACATTGGTACTTGTTTGTCTTGTTGTTAATCTAGAACCTAATACAATTAGTAAATCACTATTTGCCACTGCTAAATTTGAATATCTATTTCCATAGCTACCCATATATCCCACGTAATTTTCATGTTCGCTATCTATAGAATCTAACCCCATAAGAGTTGTAACAACAGGTATATTACTTACCACACTAAATAATTTCAATTCATCTATAGCTCTTCCAATTCTTATTCCTCCACCTGATAAAATTATAGGTCTACTTGACTCTTTAATTAAATTAATTACATTTTGTATATCATTATTTAAATCTACTTCATTTAAAATATATTTTTCCATTTCTAGATGCTCATCTGTATAGTAAAATCCTTTTAATTCATCCTCATTAACTTCAGCTCGTTGAATATTCATAGGAATATCAAGAAGCACGGGTCCACACCTTTCATTTTTAGCCAAGAAAAAAGCCTTCTCTAAATGGTATTTAATATCTTCAGCATTTTTTATACTAACTGAGTATTTTGTTATACTCTGTACTATTTTAATTATATCGGTCTCTTGAAATCCTTCTTGCCTTATATTATCATTTCTTCTAAGTTCATAGGTATTTACCTGGCCTGTTATAAATATACATGCAATAGAATCAAAAAAACAACTTGCGATACCAGTAACTAAATTAGTAGCACCTGGTCCACTAGTGGCAATAGCCACGCCAATATTACCGCTTACTCTAGAATAACCCTCTGCTGCAAATGCAGCTCCCTGTTCATGGTATAAAGAAACAAAGTTTATTCCATCTTCTTTAAATATAGAATCTACTAAGTGTGTAATCATTCCACCTTGATATCCAAAAATAGTATCTACATTATATTCTTTTATAAACTTTACTATATAATCTGATACTTTCATTTTAACCTCCATTTTAACTATACAAGTTCTTATTTTTTTCAAACCATTCAATAGTTTTTCTTAATCCACTATCTATATCTACTTTAGGACTCCATGATAGATCTGATTTAATTTTACTTATATCTGCAAACCAATATTTTGGTTCATACTGTCTACCTAAATTATCTCCCCAATGTAGATTACTTTTACTGTTAGTTAAAAACATTATTTTATTAACAATTGTTTCTACTGTATATTCTACTCCGCTTCCTAAATTATAAACTTCACCAAATTTATCATTAGAATTTGAAATTTTCAAATATGCTTCTACAACATCTTCTATAAATATAAAATCTCTTTTAGATGTTTTACTCCCTAAATATATATCTTTATTTTCTAAACAACCTCTTATAACCGTTGGAATTAAACGGCTTGAAGCATCGAAATACCCATACGGAGATAATAATCTTACTGTACAAAGTTGCATTTTATTTAATTTTGCATATGTACTGCACAATATAGTTGACGCCGCTTTTGTTGCTCCATACATACTATTAGGTTCTAGTACCATATCTTCTTTCATAGGTTCAATTTTTTCACCATACTCTGATGAACTGCTAGTATTTATGAATATTTCTACACCTGTTTCTTGGCAAGCTTTAACTAAATTCCAAGTCATAGTTAGGTTAGTATTAATTATCATATCTATATCTTTTTGGAAGTGATATACTCCATATGCTGCTAAATGAAATACTACATTGAATGATTGTTTATAAAAAAAATCTTTAACTGTATTTTCATCGTTTAAGTCAATATAATGAATGGTAATATATTTAATAAGATCTTTGAGTCTCCAATCATCAGATTCTTTTCTAGCTAATATATGAACTTCTTGATTATCGTTTATTAACTTTCTAACTATACAAGATCCAATAAATCCATTGGCACCTGTAACTAAATATTTTTTCCTCATAATTTACCTCCTACTTTAATGATTATTTTTGTAAAGGTTCACCTTATATACTATTTTTATTGACAAAAATTTATTCTATAAAAGTGGAATAAATGGAGACTTTTAAAAAGAGTTATTGTTAACATTAGTAATAAACATTACTTTTAAGCACATATACAAAAGAAATTCGTAACTATTCAGTCGCTATTAAGTTAAAATAAAATTACTTTTACCTAATAGCGCTTTTTTTAAGGCTAACAATGGACTTATACCATGTTTTTTAGCGGTTCCAATATAAGACATAATGTCTAAAAAATCCTGGCAACCTTTTGTAGTTCTAAAGCATCCCGAAACTTTACTTTTAACTTTTATCATACGAACATCACGCTCAGCTTGATTGTTATCAAAAGGTACGTTAAAGTTTT
>NZ_JBOFOR010000264.1:0-6267 GCF_051659545.1 Romboutsia sp.
GCAAAAGGTATTGTAGTATCTATATTGTCATACTCATCTTTATCATAATAAATATAATTACATATTATATGATTAACATTATTTATATCTGCTACATAAAATAAGTCTTCTATTTCATCTATAAATATATTATCATCATCAAATATTTTTTTATTATTACCTTTTATGAGTTTTGCTTTTGTTTGTTTTTGATACTCTTCTATAGTTAATATTTTTCTCATATTTATTCCTATCTTTTATTTAATATTTAATCTATAGTTAAATACCTCTATGTCTAGAAAATTGACATAGAGGTATTTATACTAACTAATCTTTTTACATTACTCCTAATGCCTTAAATACAGCATCTTCTGGTGATGTATAGAATGAAGTTTGGAACTTTGCAAATAATTCTGGTGGTACAGTTGGTAAGTCAACTGCACTACTCATTGGAAGTATAATCTTTTTAGCTCCTGCATCAAAACATACTTGAAGTACATTTGCAAGTTCTTCTATCTTGTTAATAGTACCTCCTATACTTAGAGAACCTAATATTGCCATTTCACTTTGAACTGGTCTATTCATAGCTCCTGAGCATAACCCTACAAATGCAGCTAATGATAATTCACTAGACATTCCAATTCCACCTACATCTTGGACATGCATCATGTAATCTCTATTCGCTACACTTATAGTGCCACTGATATTTTTACTATTAGCTCTAAAATACTTAAATGCTGTATCTATAGCTTCTTTAGCTTCTCTATCTGAGCTTACTCCTGTTTTTTCAAATTTTCCATTTCCATTTATGACTTCTGTTTCTATTTTATAAGTACCTATCATACCAGATTTACCACGAGCTATAGTGTAAACATGCCCAGCTTTATTCATTCCTTCTGGTATAATCTTACCTCCACCTTGCTCTGGTACTGATATAAATTCCTCACTTAAAGTTTCATTATCTATATAAGAAAACTGTACATCATAGAATTCCATTCCACCAATTTTCTTTAATTGTTCCTTTACTCTTCTTCTACCTACTAAAGCGTATTTTAATACTTCTTCTAAGTCTTCTTTACTATATTCTCCATTAGGATATATAAGCTTCATCATCCCAGATACAGTTTTTCTAACAGCTATAGTATCCCTTTGATTTAAGTTATTTCCTAATTTAAAGTATTTATCTATGCTATCTGAAAAGCTTCTTTTTCTCATTTCTCTCATAAACTCTGCTACATAGTCAGTTATAAAACCATATTCATTTGTAAAGAACTCTGGTCTCATTTTAGGTACTTCCCATCCTGGTAAGTAGTAGTGCATTCTATCGAAGAATGCTGAGTCACTACTCATGGCATCTGGGAATGGATCAAATAAGTGTGATGTTTTTATTAAACTTTCCACGCTTTGATTTATATTTCCTACAAACACCATAGATGCAGAAGCTGCCTTTTCTTCTCTTCCTCTAGCAAAAGATCCTGATGCCATAAAGTCTTTCATTATTTGTATTCCATCTTTGTCTTTGAATGTTATACCTGCTACCTCGTCAAAAGCTACAGTATCCCACATTCCAACTAACCCTATTTGTCTGCTACTCATATTGTAGAATAGGTTAGCAACTGTAGTTTGTCCACCTGATACTAGTATTGAGTTTGGTGATATTTCTTTGTATATATGTGATTTACCAGTACCACGAGGTCCAAGTTCACATAGGTTATAGTTATTCTCTACTAACGGAACCATACGAAGTAACATATGCCACTTTACCTTTTCTTCTAAGTTAGTTGGCTCCATACCTATACTTCTTATAAGTGCATCTATCCACTCTTCTTTTGTAAAGTTTTTTCGCCCTTCCATTATTTCATTTAAATCTAAGTTAGGCATTTGTATAGGATTTAAGCTTGATATGTTAAATGGACTTTCATCTTTTGCATCTTCATCAAAATAATAATCCATTTTTAATATACACCATATACCTCCACCTAGAAGCTTATCATAATCTTTTATATAATGAGGTGCTATTGGAACATTTTTTAATCCTAAATTAGAAAATTCAGCCTCATATTGATCTTTCTTAGCATTTAACTTTACAGTTAACTTATCTATAACAGTATATTTACCTAATTCTCTTATCTTTGATTTTACTTTTTCTGCTTCATCTGGTCTTACAAAATTTTCTGCAAGTATTTTCTTTACTCGCTCCACACCTTCATTTATACTTTCTTCATCATTAGTTGCACAATACATTCCTAGTAAGTATTCTAATACATATACAGGAACATTGGCTCCTTCTTTTATTTTTTTAGTTAAGTCTTTACGAACAACTCTTCCAGCAAAGTGTTCATTTAATTTTTGATTTAAATCTCCCATAATATAAGACACCTACTCCATACTTTATTTATAAATTAAAACCCAAACTCATCTTGTATAGCTATATCTATAACAAACTCGTATCTAGCATACTCATTTTTAATTTCATTATCTTCCACTAACACTAAGTAGTATTTAGCGTTTTTATCGTAATTAATACTCTTTAAAGTAAATCTTTCTTTATAAATTCTCTCTTCCGTATTTGATGATTTGCTATCACCAAATATACTATTTTCATTAGATATTATATTTCCATTACTATCTTCAAAATATGCTTTTAACATTAGAGGTAATTTCTTATCTTCAACTTTATCTTTTTGAAGGAAGTTAATTGTCAATCTTGGTGTAGTTATTTTTCTACTTATTGTAGTCATTTCAATTTCTACTTTTTCATCTACTTTGCCCACACCTCTAGTATTTTTAAACTTAATTACAGGTACTATTATTTCTTGAAGCATGGCTCCACCATGTACATAATTGCTACCAGCACCTTGTTTTGCAAATCTAACTTCTCCTCTAGGTACTGTTACGTACTTATTACTATTGCTTCCTAATATATAATCCATAGAGAATGTTAATGTACCTGGTTGTTCTTCGTAGCTATCAGTTATTGCATATCTTCTTCCATGGGATTCATCACATTCATACTTAATCTTGTGAGTACTATCTAAGTTACCTCTTCTGTATAAGAATCCATGATCACTTGTTATATATATATTAGATCCATTAGCTCTACTTACTATATGACCCACTAATTGATTTAACTCAACAAATGCATCTTCTACAGCATCAAATACTTCTCTTTCCGTAGAAGAATTATCACCTCTTGCATCTATGACATTGTGGTATATGTATATAACCTTCTTACCACTAAACATATTTCTAAAATCAGTAGATGATATATCATTTATATCATTATAAGCTACAGCTATAGAGTCAGGATTTTTAACTTTAAGTATCTTATCCCTATTCTCTGTTCCACTTGCACTTATTCCATCTACATACACATTATTTTTCTCATCTAAACTAATAGATTCATTAGGTAATAAACTAGCCATACCTAGTTTAGTGTAAGATGGTAATACACCTTGTAATGCATCTATTGTAGCTACACCTTTTCTTTGTGTATTTAAGATATCAGTCAATTCTTTTGCACAATCATATCTTAATGCATCTGATATAACTACAAACACCTTCTCATTTTTAGCTACATGTGTCTCCACAAAACTACTGTAGAACATTTTTTGAGGTAAGATTCCTCCCATTTTCCATGAAGTTCCTAATTCTTCTTTTATTGAGCTTGACCATTTTACAGCTAATTCATCTAAATACCAATTAGTATAAATAGATTCTACCTGCTCCATTAAATTATATAATATATCCTTATCCTTTACTTTGTCATAAGCTATATAAAACTTTCTATATGACTTATCTATTAGGTAGTATGCATTTCTATCATCCTTATAATAGCTTTCTATCATATCAATAGGTTTTCTTTGTTTGATATTTTCTATTTCGTCTTTTATTCTAAGTAACTCTATAGCATGTTCTAGAGCATCATAATAATGCTTGTACTCTTTGTACCAATATAGTGACTTTCTATTGTGAATAACACTTAAGTATTTATCAAACTCAGATGCTTCACTTTTGATTATATCTACTAGTTTTCTAATTATGTATTCATCAAAATATCTAAAAGTATCGCACTCTATAAAATCATCTATATCCCATTTACTTATAGTTTTATCTAAGTCTATTGCTTTTTGAACTTTATCTGCTAATTCCTTATAGTATGATGAGTATTCTCTATCGTTCATAAAGTGATTTATAAATATTGTACAGTCTGACTTTTTATTAGATACATAAGCTTTATAATTATTTGGTAACTCTTTATTAGCCTTATCACTAAGATCTGTAAGAGCTAATAGTATCATTAATTTACCTGGTGTTTTTTCTTCTAAATTATATCCATATTTTCTAGATGCTAACTCCCAGAATGCATCCATATTACCAAACTTTTCGATATTCTCTATTTGCTTTTTGTCTTCTGTTAGAGCTTCTTTTAATATTGTTTTAGTTACTTCTTCAAAGTTTGGTATTGGTAACTTACAAAGTGCTGATAATACAGCTACATGCACTAAGTCTTCTGTGTATTCTTCTATGTCGTATTTTTTAAATGCTGCATATCTTTCTTTGCTATTGAAGAATTTTGAGTAATCCTTAAATATATTTCTTAAGGATGCATCTTTTATGTTTAGATCTCTCATCATTACTGTTGTTTTGTCTGTTGAAAATTCTATGCTGTATTTGTATATGTCTAATAGCCAATTATCCCTTGGGTTTGGCTTTTGCATATTAGCATATATTAGTATGTTTGACTGCGTGTCTACTTTTTCTAGTTCGTATCTTATATAAAAATAATTATTTTCATTTAATTTTAGTGTTCTTATGTTTTCTAGATTTAATGTATCTATATCCTCTACAAATTCACCATCTGCATCATACCAAAATACTATATGACGCTTTTTTTCGTGAAGTAGAGGTTCTTTGTATATGTCATTTAAGACTTTTGTTACTTCTTCTAAGTTCATTTCTTCACCTTACTTTCATAATTGTTACTATTATATTATATATCTAGATTATAATTTTATATAGAGTATATAAAAAAAAGCTTGAACTATTTGATTTAGTTCAAGCTTCTGTATTTATCATTTATTTTAGCAATATCTATAGAATTTCTAGTAGTATCCTCTAGCAATGAGTCTTCAAATATTAATTCATAGTTAACTTCATCTATATATTAGAAAAACATATAATATTCTATTACAGACTTCCAAGTAGCTTCCTTCATTTGAACATAGTGTAACCCAAAGTCAATATTATTAATTTTTTTGTAATCACCTGACTATGTAGTGTATTCTTTTTTGTACATTTCATCTGATATTAATACTTATAAACTATATTTTTCAAACATATCCCTATGATGATTTTTCACATTATCTAAATAATCATTTCTAATATGCCTTTCATCTAATATTTTAGAAAAACTTCTTCCATGAGGATCTTGTTTTGCTTCTAAGTCTAACTTTACATTTATAACTTCATTTAAAATTTCGTCCCCTTTGCTTAAAGCGTATACCAACCTTTCCATTTCTGAAGTGCTAACTAAAAATGTATTATTATAATCGTCCTTAACACCATTAATACTTTTAATTATTTCTACTTCTAGTGTTTCTGGTATATAAAGTAATTCATAATGCACTAATAATTTTACTATCGTTTTATTATTCTCATTCTCAATTTTTTGCTCAGTTACTTTTAATTGCTTAAACCCTTTACCAAGTCTATTTAAGTAAGATCTAACTTGTGATGTATCCGGATATATATTCTTAGTAAAAATACTTGCTATTGCAGATTTTTGTTCTATAAGTATAATATATTTATCAGTTTCAACCTTCCAATCACACGTTGAAGATTTATTATCTTCTTGTAATTTTTCAAACTTACTACTATCTAAATAATATTCAAGTACCTCTTGCAAATACTTTTCATAGAATACTCCAAATGTATTTGTAAAATCTTGGCTATCCATTTGCCCATAGTGGTTTCTAACAATCCAATACGATGCATCTATAAGTAAGTTATATAACATATATTGATTTAGTATTAATACTCTACCATTATCAGTCTTTACTATAGGTTTTGTCTTTAAATAATGTTTTTTTAGATTTGAACCTCTATACTCCAGATATCTTGAAGAGTATAATTCTATAACCTTATATAAATTTTCATCGTTTATTATAGGATTAATCTTTGTAAATATCTCTGGTATTCCTAATTTAGTTATATCAGTTTTTGCAGCTCCTATTAATGTTAATATAAATAAAATTTCATTAAATTCTTCACAGCTAAAATCAGTAA
>NZ_JBOFOR010000265.1:0-2889 GCF_051659545.1 Romboutsia sp.
TCTAGAATATCAATGACATCACTATTTTCAATATAAAAATCATTCAAATATTCTCTATACTCTCTAGACTCATAAATAACTTCCCCTTCGAAAATATTACGTCTAAGCTCTATCGTAAAGTTACTTGTTACTATTTTTAAATCAACATCTATATTTAACACCATTCTAAGTGCTTGTGTCTTAATTGTAAGCTCTGTAATAGGAACTTTATTCTTAGGAATCCACGCTATATCTATATCACTTTCGCTTGTCTGCTTGTCCGTACCGTAGCTTCCAAATACTATAATCGCTATAGTGTTTTCTTTAGGAAATTTATTTGTTATTGAATTTTTAACTTCTTGTGAGATATTTCTCATTTTTGAATCACCTCATATTTATTATAGCATTAAGTAGTCTTTCAATACCATAAATATTCAAATCAATTAATTGATACAAAAGATAGAATAAAAAACATTTTTTTACAAAAGTTATATTTATATAAAATAATACAAAATGGTGGTGTAACTATGAAAAAACTATTATATATAAGTGTAAATTCAAAACCCGAAAATTTATCAGCAAGTAAAACAGTAGCAAGAAGATTTATAAATAGATTTTTAGAATTAAACAAAGATTTTGAAGTAGAAGAATTAGATTTATACAAAGAGCATATTCCAAGACTTGAATATCAGTATTTTGAAAAAAGAAATTGCATAGTTGATGAAAATGATGCAAAAACACTAGATGATAAGGATCAAAAGGAAGTTCAAAGAATTAGACAGCTATGCGACCAGTTTATAAGTGCTAATGTTTATGTAATTGCTGCTCCTATGTGGAGTTTATCTTTCCCTGCTCCTTTAAAAGAATATCTTGATTGTATATTACAAGATCAAAAAACTATAAAATTTGAAGATAAAAAAATAGTTCCTCTATTAGCTGATAAACCTAGAACTTTAGTTTATATCCAATCTTCAGGTGGAGAAATTCCTTGGTTCTTAAGTCCTATTATGAACAAGGGGGTTAATTATGTAGAAAGTATTTTTAAGTTTACAGGTATAAAACATTCTGAGGAGCTATTGGTTGATGGAACTGGTTTTACTGAGAGCGAAAAGCAAGAAGCTATTGATAAGGCTGTAGATAAAATCGACGAGGTTATAGATGGGATGAAGTTTTAGTTAAAATCTAATTTTACCTAGATTAGTATCCGGGACTATAGATAATAGAGTAGTGTAAATTCAAAGCTATCTATAGTCCCTTAAGCTGAATCTGGCTTAGTCAAATATTTGTTAATCAAGTAATGACAAAGCCATTATTCCACTTCCTATTAGACCTGTGTCATCACCAATTTGAGCTAACTTAATATTTACATTTACTTCTTTAAATACAAACGCTTTTACTTTGTCTATTATTTTGTCTAAATAACTAGCGTTATTTAAAATTACAGAACCACCTAGTACTACTACTTCTGGGTCTACAATTACAATAATATTAGCTATAGCCTTAGATACATTTACTACCCATTGTTCTAATACCTCTTCACAAGCTTTTTCCTTTAAACTAGCTTTTTCAAAAACTTCTTTTGTAGATATGCTTATTCCTAATTTTTCACTTGCAATCCTGCTGATATTCACTCCACTGCATTGTCCTTCTAATCCACCTTGATTTAAACCAGAGTGACTATATTTATCTTCATTAATAATCATATTACATAATTCAGCAGCTACATTGTTAAACCCATTTACAATTTCACCCTTATAGATAAATCCACCTCCCACACCAGTTGAAAGAGTTATGTAATATACACTTTCTGCATCTTTTCCTGCTCCTACTTTAGCTTCACTATATCCTGCAACGTTGGCATCATTATTTACAACTACAGGAATCTTAAATATACTCTGTATGTATTCCTTTATTTCAAAGTTTTCCCATCCTTTTAAATTGGGTGGGTTGATAATTTTCCCTTTTCTTAGGTCCAAAGGTCCTGGGCATCCTATACCTATAGATTTAAAATCATAATTACTCCATTTTTCTTTTATCATATTACATAATTTGTCTATGTTTACTTCTGGTCCCATTACAACATTGTTTTCAATTTTAAATTTATCAACTATGTTGTAGTTTTCATCTAATAAGGCAGCTCTTATATTTGTTCCACCTATGTCCATTCCTATACAATAAGTCATTTTACTATCCTCCTAATATACCTTTTTTAAGATTTAATTAAATACAGATATTATTTATAAATAATCGTGATACTTTAAAGAGACTTATAAAAAGTTAATTTAATAAGCCTCCTTTTCTTATCTATTATTTTATTACTATAGTTTGAACTTTACAATGCTCTAAGTCATTTACTTTAATACTGTTATTTATTATTTGTATACTATCATTTTCATTATAGCTTTCATCTAACATTGATTTATATGCCTTATGTATATCTTTATTTATATTAATTGTTCCATTAGCCCATCATTTTCTAAATCAGTTTTTTATAGAGAAAGTCTATCTTCTACTAACATAGACGATTTTTTAGCCATTCCTCATCCAATGGAATTAAATTCTATTAAGACTAAGATTTGCGTTGCTTTATTGGAAAGTCCTATTGAATGGAATGAAGGCATTTCAGTCAATATAGTTATGATGCTTGCTATAAACGAAAATGATTATTCTCGAATGGATTCTATTTATGATATATTTTTGAATATAATCAACAATGAACTTATAAAAACTAAACTATTAGACTGCTTTGACATTCTCGCCCATAGCTAAATCTAGGGGATTCATTGAGATTAGCAAGTGATTAAATCGAAGTCTATTTCTAGTATCGAAGTATGACCTCACCATAGGGGCTATGTCATTAGCCCTTCCTAAATCAGACCATCTAGGTATTTAGGCTGATAGACTATGACC
>NZ_JBOFOR010000266.1:0-2242 GCF_051659545.1 Romboutsia sp.
ATAATATAGAAGAAAATCTAGGGGGAAATAAATATGATGGATGCAATAGAGTGTAAAGATTTTGAACAACTAACTGATATATTAGGTTCGTTATTTATTAAATATAGAAATGATGAAGACGTATTAAAACTAAGCGAATGGGTAGATGAAATAGTAATTAAAACACAAAAACAAAGACAAGAAATATACAAAATTACAAATATATAACTAGGGGGAATACAAATGAAAAATGGTAAAAGATTATTTAGAAAGAATAAAGAGTTATTAGCTAAACTAGGTCTTAATCCAAATGAGTATTTATTAGAAAGACAAGATGGTAAATCATACAGATTTATAAATACTTCAAATGGAGAAGTTGAAAAATTTACTTTAGATGGGAGTAGATTAGAATGTTAATTCTTAAGAAAAAGCACAATGAATTACTTGAAAAAGCTAAAGAGGAATCTTATAGAGTTGGATTATTAAAAGGTAATTCAATAGCTACTGAAAAAATGGAACGTGGGTTTAGAAACACACTTGAACAGTATAACAAGTCATGTATTGAGCTTGAAAAAAAGAAGTCAGTACTTACTTTAAAAATAAATAATCTAGAAAATAAATTAGTTGAAAAAGAAAAAAACATAGTAGGCTTAGCACTAATGACAAATAGAACACAAGAATTACTATGTACAGTAAGAATAGAATCAAATGAAGAAATAAGAAAACTAAAAAATATATTAAGAAAAAAGGATAGTAAAGAAATAACTAGATATGAACATATAGCAAAAACAACTAAAAAAACTAGAGTAAAAGAAAAAGCAGAGAAGAAGATCCTAGAGTTAAAAGAAAGAGAATTGTATTTTGAATAGTGCGAGTTTAAATCTAATAATTATTGTGGTGCTGGTGATGGTACTTGGTATTGGCATAACAGATGCAATTAATATAAACAGGAGGAGTTAACTTGAGTGATTTATTTATATTTATTTGGATAGTTGCATTTATTATATTTCTAGTAGATTTACTAAAGTTTGTTACAAGGGGGATAAAGGGCAATGGACAGAAATGAGCAGTATTATGCTAAAAATTTAGTTAATGATAGTCTGAAAATATTTAGAAAAGATGGATATGTAAGTATAGCTGATTTGAAAAACTATGTTGAAGATAATGTAAAAAAAGAAAAGAGAAAGTGCAGAAAAGAACTTATTGATTACATAGTTACTTTATTCTTAGAAACAGACCAATACAAAGATATAAAAGAAAATAGAGTAAAGATGTGTTGCACTTGTAGAAAGATACTTCCAGATACTGAATTTAGATTTAGAAGCAAAGATAGTAAGTCAAGAAGAAGTATATGTAAAGTATGTCAAGTTGAAGAAAACAATAAATATAGGTCAGAAAATGCTGATAGAGTAAAGGAATATAAACTTAATTCTTATAACAGAGTAAAAGAAGATAAAGTAAAGTATGATAAGTTTTTAGAAAAGAAAAGAAACTATAGAAACAAGCATAAGGAAAAATATAATGCTATGAATAGAAAGTATTTCATGAAAAAATACTTAGTAAAAAAACTTGAAAGAGAATTAAGTGAAGAAGAAATAGAAAAAGCATTTGAATTAAAAGAAGAATTAAAAATTGATAATGTTAAAGTATATAAAATGCTTTATGCAAGCTAGGAGGAAATATGAATCAAGTTATATTAGTTGGGAGATTAACAAGAGATCCAGAGTTAAGATATATCGCAGGAAGTGGAACTCCTGTAGCTCAATTTGCAATAGCAGTTGATAGAGAGTTTAGTGGAAAAGATGGAAAGAAGGAAACAGACTTTATAGATATACAGGTATGGAATAAGGTAGCTGAAAGCTGTGCTAATTATTTGACTAAAGGAAGCTTAGTAGCTATTCAAGGTAGTTTGAGAATAGAAACATATCAAAATCAAGCAGGAGAGAACAGAAGAGCTGCTAGAGTGAATGCAAGTAGAGTTCAGTTTTTAGATAATAGAAATAAATCTGAAAGTACAAATACATTTGTACCAGGAGCAGGGCTAGATGCAAATGAGTTTGAAGCTATAAATGACCCAGATATACCTTTCTAGTAAAAGGTTGTAAGTTAGTTGAGCTAGGTTGTAAGTTAAGTTATAACCTAGCAAATAAATAAGGTTTTTAATTTATAAAAAGGGAGATAAGTAGATATGAATATTAATATAAGTGAAATAGTAAATAACAAGATTAAAGAAATGGAAGAAAATAACGTTGTAGAAACTCTT
>NZ_JBOFOR010000267.1:0-33802 GCF_051659545.1 Romboutsia sp.
AATTATAATCTTTTACATCAGATTATATAATCTGATTATTAAAAAAGCAACTTAAGATATCTTCTATTAAATGAAAGATATTTTAAATTGCTTTTTTAGGTATATTTTCATATGAAATAAATTGACGTATAACACTATATAAATAGAAAAGAGATTTTTTGTGTCATAAAACCTTTAAATTACATGAATAATGGTATATTATTCTATATAGTAGAACATTAAAATAAGGAGGACCGCATGAACTTATATAAAGATATATTAGATAAAAAAGAAAAAATATCAGTAGTGGGGCTAGGATATGTTGGAATACCACTAGCAGTGGAGTTTGCAAAGTACGTAGAGGTAATAGGGTTTGATATAAATGAAGAAAAAGTTAATTCTTATATAAATGGTAACGACGTTACAAAAGAAGTTGGGGATGAAGAATTAAAAAAGACTACTATAGAATTTACTTGTGATGAAACCAAACTAAAAGAAGCTAAATTCCACATAGTAGCAGTACCAACACCAATTAACCAAGACAAAACACCAAACCTAAGACCAGTAATAGGGGCAACTGAAAGTGTGGCAAGAAACCTTACTAAAGGATCAATAGTAGTATACGAATCTACAGTATACCCAGGTACAACAGAAGAAATCTGTATACCTATATTAGAAAAAATATCAGGTTTAAAATACGGAGAAGACTTCAAAGTAGGCTACTCTCCAGAAAGAATAAACCCAGGGGATAAAGTAAACAGATTAACTACAATAATAAAAATTGTATCTGGATCTGACGAAGAAACTTTAGATATAATAGCAAAAGTATATGAAATAGTAATAGAAGCTGGCGTATATAGAGCGGAAAGTATAAAAGTAGCAGAAGCAGCTAAGGTTATAGAAAATTCCCAAAGAGACATCAACATAGCTTTTATGAATGAATTATCTATGGTGTTCAATAAAATGGGAATAGACACAAAAGCTGTACTAAAGGCAGCAGGAACTAAGTGGAACTTCTTAAACTTTACACCAGGATTAGTTGGGGGACATTGTATAGGGGTAGATCCATATTACTTTATTTATAAAGCAGAAGAACTAGGATATCACTCTCAAATAATATTAGCAGGGAGAAAAATAAACGATGGTATGGCTAAGTATGTAGCAGAAAATACTATCAAAAGTTTAATAAAAGCAGAAAAACAAATAAAAGGGGCTAAGGTTGCAGTTTTAGGATTAACCTTTAAAGAAAACTGCCCAGATACTAGAAATACAAAAATAGTAGATATAATAGAAGAATTAAAAGAATATGGGCTAGAGATATTAATTTACGACCCAGTAGCAGATGCAAATGAAGCTAAAGATGAATACGATATAACCCTAAATACAATGGAAGATATAAAAAATGTAGATGCAGTAATCTGTGCAGTAGCTCACGAAGAGTTAAGAAAGTTCACTTTAGAAGATATTAAAAACATGCACACTAAAGGCGATGTGGTATTAATGGACTTAAAGGGATTATACGATAGAAAAGAAGCACAAGATGAAGGATTAATATACTGGAGATTATAGTTAGGAGGAAATTTCATGAAAGTATTACATATATGTTCCTACTACATAACTTCTAAATTATATAAAAATCTAATAGAAAACTTAGAAGAAAAAGGTATATACAACGATGTGTATATACCAGTTTCTTCTGAGGATATGATTGGGAAGTTTAAAGGACAGGACAATGAAAAAACTAAGTACATTTACTCTAAATGTTTTAACCAATACGATAGAGTAAGTTTTAGATTGAAAAATTATAAGATATACAAAGATTTAAAACAAAAAATAGATTTAAGTGATGTGGATGTAGCTCATGCACATTCTTTATTTGTAAATGGATATGTAGCCTACAAACTAAAAAAAGAAGAAAATATAGATTATGTAGTTGCAGTTAGAAACACTGATGCTAATGTATTTTTCAAAAAAATGGTACACCTTAGAAAGCTAGGTGTGGAAATAATGAAAAATGCTAAGGCGGTAATTTTTATTTCTCCACGCTACAAAGACCATGTAATAAATACATATGTGCCTGAGAATTTAAAAGAAATAATCGAAAAAAAATCTGTAGTGTTACCAAATGGTATAGATGAATTTTGGTTTGAGAACCTACACATGGAAAGTAAGCCTATAGATAAAAATAATGTAAAATTAATATCAGTAGGAAAACTAGATAAAAATAAAAATATGTCGACTTCTATGGCAGTAACTAAAAAACTGAATGAGCTAGGCTACAAAGCTACCTTAGATATAGTAGGACAAGGACCAGAATTAGAGAATTTAACTAAAATGGTTGAAGAAGAATATAAAGGTATAGTTAACCTTCGTGGATTTATGAATAGAGAGCAACTAATAGATTTATATAGAGAAAACAACCTATATATAATGCCTTCTAAATTTGAAACTTTTGGATTGGTATATATAGAAGCAATAAGTCAGGGATTACCTGTAATATATACTAGAAATCAAGGCTTTGATGGATATTTTGAAGAAGGTAAAGTAGGTTATAGTGTAAAATATGATGATGTAGAAGAAATAACTGCAAAAGCTATACAGATTATAGACAAAGAGCAATGGAATTTACAAGAGTTAGAGCCAGAGCTAAAAGAATCTTTTATATGGAGCAATATAGCAGATAAATACAAAGATATTTATAAAGCTGATATATAGAAAGGCAATGTTTATGAAAATATTATATATAGTAAATATGAATGAAAATAATAAAAAAGGATTGTTTACTGCCAGTCATGAAAGATTAAAAGAGTTAATTAAGTCAAAAGAAATTGAAGACTATAGCATTTACTCTATAATGTTTTATGATGCAGGGCTTACTAAATTATTAAAAAGAGTAATGAAAAAGCCAATCAGAACTAAAGGGGCAGAACAATTTAAATATGATGGCCTAACTTACAAAAAAGTGTACATTAAAGTAGGTATGATTAATAAGATACTAGAAAAGCTAAACATGGACAAGTCTAATTATTCAACTTTTCTAAAAGGCTATGAAAAGGAAATAAAACAATGTGATTTGGTAAGTACTCATTGGGGCTATCCACATGGAAGAATTGCTTACTATATAAAACAAGTTTACAATAAGCCTTATATGGTAACTTATCATGGAAGTGATGTTCATACTATGCCAGTGAAAAATGAACACATAAAAACTAAAGTGCTAGAAGTAATGAATAATGCAACTAAAAATTTATTTGTAAGTAACAAGCTTTATCAAGCTGCTAAAAGGTTAGGTTACAACAAAGATAACTATATTATCACTAAAAATGGAGTAAATACAGAAAAATTCTATAAAATAAGTGATGATAAAATAAAGGAACTTAAACAAAAATTAAAGCTAACTGACAAGGTAGTTGGATTTGTAGGAAATTTAAATAACTTAAAAAGAGCAGATAAACTTATAGAGATTTTTGAGAACATAAAAAATAACTCGAAGGAAGAAGTAAGCTTTTTAGTAGTAGGAGATGGTCCTTTAAAAGGAGCCATGACCCAGCAAGGTATAGAAAAAAACTTAAACCTACACTTTACAGGAAATGTAAATGTAGATGAAGTAAGAGAATATATGAACGTGATGGATGTCATGGTAACACCAAGTAGAAAAGAAGGCTTTGGGTGTGTAATAATAGAAGCCAACGCTTGCGGAACTATGGTAGTAGCAAGTAATGTTGGTGGAATTTGTGAAGCTATACAAAATCAGGAGCTAATGGTTGAAGAAGGAGATAACTTTGAAATCAGATTTGCAAACAAAGTATGTGAAATCTTAGCTAGTGATTACGACAAATATAAGTTAATAAAACAAGTAAAAGATAACTTTACATGGAATAGTGCAGCTAAGGATGAAATGAAATTATATGGAGGTAGCTATGAGTAAAGCAGCAAAAGCCACAATTGGACTAATGGCAGTAACTATGTTGTCTAAGTTTTTAGGATTTGGTAGAGAACTTGTACTAGGTGCTGCTTATGGGGCAACTACTTATAGTGATGTGTATATTACTGCTATGAATATACCTAATACTCTATTCACTATAATAGGAACGGCATTAGTTACCACTTTTATACCTTTATATTTTGAAAATCATAGTATTGGCGGAGAAGAAAAAGCTAATTATTTTGTAAATAATATATTCAACATAGTATTAGTATTTGGTGTATTAGTATCTATATTAGGGATAATATTTGCAGAGCCTTTAGTAACAGTATTTGCAGTTGGATTTAAAGGAGAAAAATTTAGATTAACTGTTGAGTTCACTAGAATAATGATATTTGGAGGACTATTTATAGCGCTAAGTAAAGTAATAGCCTCGTTCTTACAAGCAAAGGAAAACTTTGTAGTAACAGGATTAGCAGGTATTCCTTTTAATATAATAATAATAACATCTATAATAGCAAGTGTATATTTTGATAACATATATATAATGGCAATAGGTACCTTACTAGGAATGGCAAGTCAATTGTTATACCAATACCCTTTTGCCCACAAAAAAGGATATAAATATAAGCCGTTATTTAATCTAAAGGATGAATATGTAAAGAAAATGATCTGGTTATTAGGACCAGTATTTATAGGAGTAGGGGTAAATCAAGTAAATGCAGTTGTTGATAGAACCTTAGCATCTACTCTTGTAGATGGTAGTATATCAGCACTTAACTATGCAAACAGATTAAATGGATTTGTTATAGGATTATTTATAGCATCTATAGCAGCAGTTATTTATCCTATGTTGTCTAAATTATCCTCAGATAATAATGAAGAAAAATTTACAGAATCAGTAGTGAAAAGTGTAAACAGTGTCATACTTCTAGTAATACCTATATCAGTAGGTGCAATAGTACTGGCAACTCCTATAGTTAGGGTATTGTTTGAAAGAGGAGCTTTCGATACTAGAGCTACAGAAATGACATCAATAGCCTTAGTGTTTTATTCATTAGGTATGCTAAGTTTTGGGTTAAGAGATATACTAGGTAAGGTATTTTATTCTCTACAGGATACTAAAACACCAATGGTGAATGGTGCTATAGCTATGGGTATGAACATAGCTTTTAATCTAGTTCTAATAAACTTTATGGGACATGCCGGTCTTGCATTTGGAACAAGTCTTTCAGCTACTATATGCATATTATTACTATTTAGAAGCTTAAAGAAAAAAATAGGATACTTTGGTCAAGATAAAATAGTTAAAGTAACTATGAAATCACTACTAGCAGCGATTGCTATGGGAATAGTAACTTTTTATTCATATAAATTTTTGAGTGGCATGCTAGGAATAAAATTAATTGGAGATATGATAAGTTTATTTAGCTCCATATTTATAGGAGCATTAGTTTACTTTATATTAATAATATTTATGAAAATAGATGAAGTTAAGATAATAACTAATATGGTTGCTAAAAAATTTAAAAAGATAAATTAAAAAGAGCTAGATAAACACTAGCTCTTTTTGGTGTGAGAAGCACTAAAAAAAGAGATGTGTTCAAATTTTTTAGTATGATAATTATACAATACTTGGTGAAAAATGTCTACTCTATAAAAAAAACACTTCAAATATATGGTAAGTGACTACTTAGTATTACACAAATATATAAGTATAATTACATACTATATTCTTCCAAATTGTTGTATAATAAAAAGGTAAAATAAGTTAGGGGGTAAGACTATGTCAGTTTTAGACAGAATGTTAAGTAAATCAGACGATATAGAAATAAAAAAATTAAATAAAATAGTTGATGCAATAGATGAGAAAGAAGCAGCTATTCAAAGCTTAAGTGACGATGAATTAAAAGACATGACAAATATATTTAAAGATAGATTAGCAAGTGGAGAAACTTTAGATGATATATTAGCAGAAGCCTTTGCAGTAGCTAGAGAAGCATCAAGAAGAGTACTGGGGATGCGTCAATATAGGGTTCAGTTAATCGGTGGAATAGTTCTTCACCAAGGTAAAATAGCTGAAATGAAAACTGGAGAAGGAAAAACACTAGTAGCAGTTGCACCAGTTTATTTAAATGCATTAGCAGGAAAAGGTGTACATGTTGTAACTGTAAATGATTATCTAGCAAAACGTGATAAGGAAATCATGCAACCTGTATATGAGTTTTTAGGAATGACTGTTGGGGTTATAGTAAATGGACAAGAACCAACAGAAAGAAAAGCTCAATATGAGTGTGATATAACTTATGGTACTAATAATGAGTATGGATTTGATTATTTAAGAGATAACATGGTAGCTACAAACTCTGAAAAAGTTCAAAGAGAGTTGAACTACGCTATAGTGGATGAGGTTGACTCTATACTTGTAGATGAAGCTAGAACTCCTCTTATAATCTCTGGAACTGGAGAGGAAAGTACGAAGCTATACGATATAGCAGATACATTTACAAATACTTTAGAAGAAGAAGACTATGAAATAGAAGAAAAAGATAATACTATAGCACTTAGTGACAGTGGTATGACTAAGGCTGAAACCTTCTTCAAAATAGAAAACCTAACTCATATAGACAACATAGAAATTTTCCACCATATTAATCAAGCTTTAAGAGCCAACAAGTTAATGGAAAAAGATGTAGACTATGTGGTTAAACAAAATGAAATAATGATAGTCGATGAATTTACAGGAAGAATAATGGATGGTAGAAGATACTCAGATGGCCTTCATCAAGCAATTGAAGCTAAAGAAAAAGTAGAAATAAAAAGAGAATCTAAGACTTTAGCTACTGTAACCTTCCAAAACTTCTTTAGAATGTATGCTAAGTTATCAGGAATGACAGGTACTGCAAAGACTGAAGAAGGTGAATTTGAGTCTACATATAGCATGAATGTTGTTCAAATACCTACAAATAAACCAATATTAAGAGCAGATTTACAAGAATTAGTATTTAAAACAGAAGAAGCAAAATACAATGCAGTTGTAGAAGCCATCGCTAAAATACACTCGACAGGTCAACCAATACTAGTAGGTACTGTGTCTATAGATAAATCAGAAATGCTATCGGGATTATTAAAGAAAAAGGGTATAAAACATGAAGTTCTAAATGCTAAGAATCATGAAAAAGAAGCTGAAATAGTAAAAAAAGCTGGTAAACTTGGCTCAGTAACTATAGCTACAAATATGGCAGGTCGTGGAACGGATATATCTCTAGGAGATGGAGATAAGGAAGACGAATCAAAAGTAAAAGACCTAGGTGGACTATATGTAATAGGAACAGAAAGACATGAAACTAGAAGAATAGATAACCAATTAAGAGGGCGTTCAGGTCGTCAAGGAGATCCAGGTACATCTAGATTTTTTGTAAGCTTAGAAGATGAAGTAATAAAACTATACGGTGGACACAGTATAGAAAAAATAATGAAAAGAATGCATGCAAAAGAAGATGAAGCCTTAGAAAGTAAAAGTTTAGCAAGAGCAATAGAAAGAGCACAAAAAGGAATAGAAGGTAAAAACTTTGGAATAAGAAAGAACGTAATAAAATACGATGACATAATAAATGAACAAAGAAAAGTTATCTACGCTGAAAGAAACAAAGTATTAGATGAAAAAAACATAGAAGAAGAAATTCAACAAATGGTAAAAAATATTATCAAGGATTCAGGAGAGAAATATCTTAGAAAAACTAAAGACTACTATGGGTTCTTAAATAGTATTCATAATAAATTTATGCCACAGGAATCTTTAATAATTCCAGGTATGGATAAAATGGCAGTAGAAGAAACTGTAGAATATACATATGAATTGTCAAAGAGAGTATATGACTTTAAAAAGATTGTAACTGGGATAGATAGATTAAGGGAACTTGAAAGAAGGGTATTATTAGAAGTTGTGGACTCTCACTGGATAGAGCATATAGATGCTATGGACCAATTAAGACAAGTAATAGGGTTAGCTGCTATAGGTCAAAAGGACCCTGTAAAGGAATATACAGTACAAGGATACGACATGTTTGAAGAACTAAATAGAACTATTAGGAACGAGACTGTTAAATATTTATACAAGTTTAGCTAATAAAAAAGGTAGGAATTTTAAAAATTCCTACCTTTTAGAACAAAGTTTGATAAAAAGACTTTAAAAATTTCCTAGGAAAATGAAAATGCCTTGGATTAAAATCCAAGGCATTTTCTATGTGAGAAATACGGAAAAAAGAGATGTTAGAAATTTCTTTCTTCCTAAGTTCATTATACTATAACTTTATTTAAAAGTCGAGGAGATATATTACAAAAAATTACAACTCTGTAACTTTTTTCATAAGCAAATGAACTGAAGATCAAGTGAATCAAGGGGGGATAGGCATGAGCAGAGTGCTAAAAAAACAAAGTAAAAAAAGGGTAACATCTATAGATGTTGTAAGAGGATTAACAATAATACTTATGTTGATTTGTAATAATCCCGGTTCGAGTTCGAGATATTACGAACAATTAAAACATGCAACATGGCATGGAGTAACACTGGCGGATTTTGGTTTTCCATTCTTTATTCTAATAATGGGAACTGCAATTCCCATAGTTATTGAGAAGAAACTATCTAAAGGGGAAGATAGTTTCAAAATTATAGCAGAGCTAGGGAAAAGAAGTGTAATTTTATTTCTTCTAGGTCTTATATTAAATTTCATATCAAATCCAGATTTTAATACTATTAGAATACTTGGGGTATTACAAAGATTAGGGATTGTGTATTTTATAACTTCAATTTTGTTCTTATTTGTTAATAAAATAACTGAAAATAGAAAGCTAGTTATAGCTACCTTGTTAAGTATATCCGCAGTCATAATAGTGGGATACTATGTAGTATCAAAGCCTTATGGATTTGAAATGGATGGTAGTTTGGCTCAAATAGTAGATATGATGTTTCTAGAAGGACATTTATATAAGCCTACGTTTGATCCTGAAGGATTGTTTACAACTATTCCAGCTATTGCTACTGGAATTATAGGTTGTGTTGTAGGATATATTATAAATAATTCCAAAGGTAAAGATTTAAATAAATTAGTTGGAATGGCACTTCTAGGTGGAGTAATGCTTGCAGCTGCTTTTGCCTTTAATAAGGTGTTTCCTTACAATAAGAGGCTTTGGTCTAGTTCTTATGTATTATTGACGGGAGGAACTTATAGTGTAGTTATGGCAACTTTTTACCTTATCTGTGATATGGGAGGGGTAAAGAAGATATTTGTGCCTATAATTGCTCTTGGTACAAGTCCTTTGTTTGTATATTTTGTATCAGAGGCAATAGAAAAGTTGATAAGTAAGATGCCTGTAAATGTATTTGAATTTATAACTTTTAAGTTTATGACACCATTAGTTGGAGATGTTTATGATTCTTTGGCATTTTCTGTAGGGTATGTTTTGTTATGGGGAGTGTTGGCAATTTGGATGTATAAAAAGGGAAAAATAATAAAAATATAGTAAATATAAGTATTAGAAAAGCCGTAAGCAAAGATGAAAATCAGAGCTTATGGCTTTTCTAATATAAACATATAAATCTAAGTAATATACTTATATGTAATAGTATCTAGAGAGAATATTTACTTAAAAAGTGTAATACTCAAAAGGATAAAATAATTAACTACACGACATAATAAAAGATTAGCATTATGGCCAATATTAATAAACCACCTAAGAACCTAAAATAATAACATAAGAAAAAATAAACATAATAAAAAGGATAATTAGGGGGAAAAATTATGAGATTGCCAAAAAAAATAGCAACTTTACTGACTATAAGTTTAGTAACTACTAGCGGAGGAACATATATATCACATGCACAAGAAGTAAAGGGTGAAAAACTTATAGGGAAAAATAGATGGGAGACAGCTATTGAAATAAGTAAAAATGGATGGACTAGTGGAAAAGAAGCAATAATAGTAAATGACGAAGCTATAGCAGATGCACTTGCAGCAACACCTTTTGCAGATGCAAAAAATGCGCCGATACTTTTAAATGGTAAAGATAATCTAGATGATAGAACTAAAGCCGAATTGAAAAGACTAAGAGTATCTAAAGTATATTTAATAGGTGGAGAAACTGTACTTAGTGAAAATTTAGAAAAACAATTAAAAGAACAAAATATACAAGTAGAAAGAATAAAAGGAGAAACTAGAGAGCATACTGCTTTAGCAATAGCTAAGAAACTAGATGAAATAAAAGATATCTCTAAAATAGCTGTAGTAAATGGTACGAATGGCTTAGCAGATGCTGTAAGTATTGCAGCTGTTGCAGCAGAAAATGATATGGCTATAATACTTTCAAATCCTAAAGATGGAACTAAAGTAGCAGATGAATTTATAAAAAATGAAGATATACAAACATCTTACGTAATCGGAGGAGAAGCTGTAATATCGTCAAGTGTAGAAGTTAAATTAGTAAATGCAAAGAGAATTAATGGTAATGATAGAAATGAAACTAATGCTAACGTTATAGAGACATTCTATACCAATAGAAATTTAAATAATGTTTATGTTGCAAAAGATGGAAAGCAGAATACAGGAGATCTTATAGATGCATTAGCGGTAGGAGTGTTAGCTGCTAAAAATGATTCTCCAGTAATGATAGTAGGAAGTAAACTAAGTAAAGGTCAAGTGAAAATAGGAACGAATAAAAAGTTTACTAAGGTAACTCAAACAGGAGGAAATGGAAATGAAGCAGCATATGAAGAGCTACTTAGACTTCAATTTTCAGGCGATACAAGTGGAAGCATAGGTGGTGGAGGTTCAAATAGTGGTGGAGGCGGAGGAGGAACTACTAATCCAACTACACCACAAGATCAAGTAGCACCATCAGGCTTAGTAGGATTAAAAGCTACAAACAAAGATAATAAAGATGGGAAAATAACAGGACTAGATAGTAAGAAATTATATGAATATAAGTTAGCTACACCGAAAGAAGTTAGTGCGTATAAATCAGTATTACCAGGCTCAACAGAAATAACAAATTTAGGACCAGGAACATACTATATAAGATTAGCAGCTATATCTGGAAAATACAATGCAAGCCCTGATACTTCTGTTACAATAGATACATACATTGAAAATCCAAATCCAGATCCAAGTAAAACGCCATTACAAAAACTAGAAGAACAAATAAGAGATATGTTAAAAAATATATGCCAATCAATAGACAAAAGCAATGTAGATAAATCTAAAATACAAGGAATTGTAAGTAGTATTGAAAATATATTAAACAACTGCATAACACAAGATGAGATATTACCACTAATATCAAACTTAAAACAATTATCTGTAGAATTATCAAAAGTTAATATAAATGATGCTTATTATAAAAATCAGTTTGGAAAAGATTTAAAACAAATTTTCATGACACTTCAAGAAGTTTTGTCAACTTGCCAAAAATTACAATCAATAAAAGCACAACTTAATACCGAACTAGCAAACTTAAATCAACAATTAAATAACATAGCTCAAAGTAAAAAGTCTAAAATAGAGCAATTAATAAAAGATCTTGAAGCGCTTAAGCAAACTTCACCTAAAGAAGTTCAAGATTCAATAGCTAGAGTAGAAGCAGAATTAAATAAAATACTTCAAAATATAGTAGCAGGCAATATAAATAAAGAACAAGTACAAAGTGCTATGTTATATATAGATGGCGAACAAAGTCAAATTGATGGTAAATCACAAGAAGCTACTACATTATTAAATGAGACTAAAGCTCAGTTAATTGAAATAGTAGATGCTTATGGAGTTATAGAAAATATAAGAACTCAATTAAACAATGTAATAAATAATATAGATAGCTTAGATACAACTTCTGTTAAAAACTTTGTAGAATCATCTTTAGTAGAAATAAATAAACTACCTGATAGTTCAGTAAAAAATGAATTAACAAATTTATTAAACCAAATAAAAAATACAATAAAAACTTTTGAATTAGTTCAAGAAACTATACAAAATATCTCACAAACAGATAATCCATTAGAGGTAATAAATATAATCTCTAATTCAGGATTAATTAGCAAAGGGACAATAGAAGAAGCTAAAAGATTAGTAGCAGGATTAGAAGAACAAGTAAATGCATTACCAGAGGGTGATTTAAAACCTGTAGCACAACTAGGTGTAACTTCAATAAAGCTAGTAATTGAATTAGTTGAAAAAAATGGAGTTCAAGGCAGTAAACCAATAACTACAGTAGACCAATTAATTAAATTTTTATTAAATACAGACTCAGTAACAGTAGATACACTTAGACAAGCTAAAAGTGTATTAGAATTAGTAGAAAAAATAGTAAATCAATTACCTGACGGTAATCCTCAACTTGCACAATTAAAATCAGAAATTAATAGTCAAATTAAAACTTTTAAAGGAATATTAGATGCAGCTATATCAGTTGGTCAATTAGATGAGTTTAAGGAAAAAGTTGAGAAGGCTTTAGCAGATTTAAATACTCAGCTAAGTAAGTTAGAGTCTGCAGGTGAAAATGTAACACAAGGCGATATAGATAAAGCAAAGAGTGCTTTAGAAAAGTTTAAGCAAAGTTTAAATACAGGAAATGATGTATTTGACGGAGCTCTTAATTTAACATATTATCCTAAAGTTAAGGATGCTGAAAAGAAAATAAGTAATGCTCAAGTAATATTAAATGGAACTGGAATTGTAAGGGGAACCGTAACTGATAAATCTAAACTTCCAGTAAAAGATGTAACTATAACAGCGACAGATTCTAAGGGTAATACAGTAACAGCTACAAGTAATGATATAGGAATATTTACTATGTCATTGCCAGGAGGCACATATACATTAAACTATAGTAAAGCAGGTTATGAGGCAGAACCACAAACAGTAATAGTTGAAAAAGGAAAAAATTTAACTATAAGCGCTGAAATAGGAAAAATAAACGCTACAGTAAGTGGATATGTTAGAAATAAATACTATATACCAGTAGTAGATGTAGATATAGTGGCGAAGAATAGTGATGGAATAGAAATAGCAAGAGCTAAAAGTGAAACTCTAGGAGTTTATAAGTTAGAGCTTGCACCAGGTTCATATACACTTGAATTAAGCAAAGCCGGACATAAAACTAGCTCAACTAGTGTAGTTCTTAGTAAAAATGAATATAAAATTTTAGACCTTGTTATAAATAAGTAGAAACAGACTAAGTCATCTTGGGGTAAAATTAGTGACGAATAGGAAAGATTAGTAAGAGTGTAAAAGCCCAACATAGAGAGATTGATATGCTCCCTTTATAGTAAACAGTTAGAATAATAAAAACTGTTACTAATGAAGGGAGCATATCTTTATGTCAAGAAAACAGAATAAACTTAAATTTAGGTAGTAGAAGAAGATGATAATTTAACTTTAATTTTATAATAAATCTTCTTAAAAGTTACTGGAATAAGTACTCCACAAACAACATAAAATGCTAAAGATTTAGTATCTAAAATATTATATCCATACCAACCATTACTAGAATAAGATTCTATACTAAAGTTAGTTAAATTTAAATAACCATAAACCATAGCCAGTATACTATTAATACCGAAAAATACTAACTCATGATGCATCATAATACTAAAAGTATCTCCACCAATAGCACTAATAGTTTTACTATCCTTTAAAGAAGGAACTAAAATCCTAGAAACCCTAAGCCAAAAACCAATACCAGTAATAGAGCTTATAAAAGGAAGTAAAATGTTAGATCTATTAAAATTATTACAAAATGCAGCACTAAAATTTAAGTCCTTATATTTAAGCGTAATAAAAAATTGAATAGCAAATAATATTATAAAATAAGAAACATTATTAAGCTTATCTCTAGACTCTAACTTACTTTTATAAAAATAGCCCAACTGGAAGAATGAAACTAAAAATAAAGTTCTAGTCAAGGTCAATTCAAAGCCTTCTATAAATCCTTTGTTACCTAAAATAACTCCCATAATACCAAAAATAAAAAACACAACCATAAAAATATATTCATTATTTAATTTAATGCTGTTGAAAGTACGCCTTATTAAAATATAAAAAACTTGAACTAAGAAAAGAGCAGGAAGGAACCAAGATGCAACATTTAGTCCAAACTGATGACCAGTTATAAAGGGTTCTATAAACAAATTCCAAAGCGTAATTGGTTTTGAAAAACTTATAATATTTTTATATACCAATATGTTGGCTAAGATTCCATAAAATAAATTCCATATAAAATAAGGAATCATTAGTCTATTGAACTTTTGCTTTATAAAACTAAAAAGGTTTTCTTCGCTACTTTTCTTATAAAAATACCCTGATATAAATATAAATAATGGCATATGAAACGAATAAGCAGGAAACCAATCTGTAAGTAATGATAGGCCTCCTTTGTGACCTAATACAACTATTATAATTCCAATAGCTTGAAGTATTAACATTTGATAATTAATATATTTACTCATACAATCCCCCTAGTATAAATTTATGTAGAAATATAATTAAATCTAAATATAATCATACTAAAAAAATATATAGATGTATATAAATAAGATTACGTTTTCTTTAAGACCCCCCGGGGTAAAATTAGTGACGAATTTTCTTCTGGATTTTTTATAATATCATCATTTATAAAGTTAAAAGTACCACTATTAATTACACCAGGGAAATACATACAAGCTACTAAGTCAGGCTTGATACTTTCTATTTTAGAAATCATATCTTCCATATTTCCACCAACATAGTCTGGTCTTAAATCATATAAATGAACTTCATTGTAATGAAGAGCTAAAAATGGTGCCAAAGCTATATTAAAGGAATCTTTTATTATGAATATTTTTTTATCATTATCAACATTGTTATTTGTTATTTTCATGTAATCATAGTCTTGCTTTAGGTAAACTGAATAAGGATTAGAAGAATAGTAATCCTTGCTTTCTAATTGTTCCATAAACAGAAGAGAATCATTAAAACTTCCTTCTCTTTTAATATTTCGACTTGGGACTTCTAGTGTGAAGTTTGTATCAAATTTAGGCGTTATTAAATCAATATCGTCAACTCCAGCAAAGTATGGTCCAACTCTTTTACCTCTACTGCCTAAGAAAATATCTTCATACTTTTCAATATTATAATTATTTATATCAAAATAGTTTTTATTAGTATTATCTATATCAAGTATAGAGTTTATTTTTTCTGTAATTTTGGTGTGTGCCCAAAATGCTCCATTAAAATTCCAATGATGATCTGTTTTAAAAAATAAAGAGTAATTATCAATATTATTCTTTTGTATTTCTTTTCTAATATCAAAGGTATCTATGTTATTTTCTTCAAGTCCTTTTAATAAGTTATTTGCATTTTCATTTATAAAAGTTACATTACCTTTGGGAAGATAAGAATCATCAGTTGGCATTTTATCAGGCAATTGTGTGTATAAAAATGGAATATCTTTTTTGTTAAGGTAATCTTTGAACTTAACAGTAGTCTCTACTAATGGAGCGGTATCTACTTTGTCAGTCATTGTTGTTAAATATCCATTTTCAAGTTTTACTATACCATTTAAACTTTTTTTATCCATTAATTTTGTAAATGCTCCGTTTAAAGTTATAAAGTTATTTTTACCTTCAAAGCTTTCGGCATATTTACTTTCTATTTGAGCTAGTCCTAATTTTTTATCATTTAGATTTTCTTCCATAGATATTTTATAATTGTTTTTAAAGTTAGATATATTTATAAAACCTACAAATACTATTGTAGAGCAAAATAGCATAGGTAATACAATATTTGATGCTTTTAGTTTGTTTTTCATTTGTCCCTCCTAGAAATTAAAATATATGAATGGGTTATGTGCTCCTATTGCTAGATATGATATTGATATAAATAAGATTATCATATAAACAAAGCTAGAAGTTATATCTAAAATTTCTACTTTTGAATCTGGTAATTTAGATTTTATTTTTTCTATTATTACTTTTAGGAGAGGTGTTGATAATATGATACCTAGTATTATTAATAAATAGTAATCATTTAGGTAAAGTATTGTATTAGCATCTATGAAGGTATTTCCTCTAAGTCCAAACATAGCAAATAAATGTTTTATTGCGTTAGTAAGTGTGTTTTCTCCGAATATAACCCATCCGACTATAACAAAAAATATGGTGAATACTTGATAAATACCAGCTAGTAATATATTTTTGTTTATTCTATTTGGTATTGAAAGTAATTTTTCAAATACTAATATAGTGAAGTAAAGCATACCCCATGCTATGAATTTCCATCCAGAACCATGCCATACCCCTGTCAAGAACCATACTACGAATAAGTTCAATATTAATTTAGATTTACTTTTTACTCTAGAGCCGCCAAGTGGGAAGTAAACGTAGTCTCTAAACCAGCTTCCTAAAGATATGTGCCATCTTCTCCAAAACTCAGTAATTGTTTTTGATATATATGGATAGTTGAAGTTTTCTAAGAATTCAAAGCCAAACATTTTACCAAGTCCTATTGCCATGTCAGAATACCCAGAAAAGTCAAAGTATATTTGCAGTGTGTATGCTATTGCTCCTAGCCATGCAAAGGAAATTGATAATTCATCAGTAGCAAATGATTTTTCAGATATTAGTGCTAAATTATTTGCTAGTATAACTTTTTTTCCAACACCAAATATAAATCTTTTTATTCCATTTGAAAATTGATTCATATTTGTAGTTCTATTTTCTATTTGCTCTGCAATTGTACTATATCTTACTATGGGTCCTGCCACTAATTGTGGGAAAAATGATATATATAATCCAAGATGGATTAAGTTGTTTTGTACAGGGACTGTTTTTCTATATACATCTACTAAGTAAGATAAAGCTTGGAATGTGAAAAATGAGATTCCAATAGGTAGTCCTAGATTTAGACTTTCAATTCCTATATTAAATAGTGAATTTATGTTGTTGACGAAAAAACCTTCATATTTAAACATAAATAAAAATATTAAATTAGAGATGATTCCTATTATAAGAATGCATTTTTTTGCTTCTTTATTGTCTGAGTTGTTAATTAAAATACCTAGTCTAAAGTTTATAAGTATACTAAATATCATTAGTAATACGTAGATAGGTTCTCCCCAAGCGTAGAATACTAGACTTGATAAGAATAAGAATGTATTTCTATGTGTATGTTTTTGCAATATTACGTAGTAAGTAAACAGTATTATTGGCAAGAATACAAATAGAAATATCATACTAGAAAAAACCATTAAATCCTCTCCTTTTGTTTTAGTTATATATTCCAAATAGTATTTTAACATATCATAGGTTAAATATCTAATGTATTGTTTAATTGTATCGAAGTAGACAATGCATTAGAGATATAGCATATAATAAAGAAAATATAAGTATAATAAAAAGGATGTCGAACAGACATCCTTTATTAGCATACAAAATATGTGCTATAATTACAATGAAACACGAAAAGGGGGGATTTTGATGAAAAAAACAGTTAAGCTATTTACAGCGGGATTAATTACAACAGCATTAGTTGCGCCAAATATAGCATTTGCAGCTAATACAAATACTATAAAAAATTCGGGGATTAACATAAATTTAGAAAAAAGAACGGTACTACTAGGGGATGAATCAAAAATAAATATATCTTTTCAACAAAAATTCAATGCTAACACTATAACGTTAAATCTTTTATGTTATGATATGCCACTTAGTGCAACTTTAAACTACAATCAAAAAACAAATTCTTATGAAGGAACAATAAACTTTAACAAAGATCCAGAATACTTAAATATATGGGAAATTGAAAATATAACAATAAATGATGAAAAAAATTCACAAATTTTAAATAAACAAAAACTAGAAGAAATGGGATTAAAACTAGAGGATTACAATATAACTCAAGAGTACATAATAAGTAACAAAAAGCAATTAAAAACATATCTACAAAAATCATCAGCACCAGTAAAAAAATTAGAAGGAAGCACAGCTTTTGAAACAGCAGTAAAAATAAGCCAAGAAGGATGGCAAGGCGGATCAGATAAAGTGATTTTAATAAATGGAGAAGCTATAGCGGACGGAATAACAGCCACACCACTTGCTACAACTTACGATGCTCCAATGCTACTTACAAAAAAAGACAGTATACCAGATAGTACCAAACAAGAAATTAGACGACTAAATCCTAAGGAAATAGTGATTATAGGAGGAAGTGCTGTTGTTTCTGAACAAATAAAAAATGAACTACAATCTACAATGAATACTACTGTAACTCGTATAGGTGGGAGCACTAGACATGAGACGTCTTTAAATATAGCAAAAGAAATAGATGGATATCATGATGTAAGTAAAATATATATAGCAAATGGATATAGAGGAGAAGTAGATGCTCTTACTATAGCAGCAAAAGCTGGAGAAGATAAGCAACCTATAATACTAAGTGATAAAACTCAAATACCGGAGAATACTTATAATTGGTTAAGAAATGAAAATTTAAAAGATGCTTACTTCATAGGTGGAGAAGATAATTTAACAACAGATGTAATACATCAAGTTGCAGCCATAACTACAGTAGAGGAAGGTAATAGTGTATATAAAAATAGAGTATATGGATTAGATAGACATGAGACTAATTCAAAAGTAATGGAGAAATTTTATCCGGAGCAGTCATTAGATGCAGTATTAGTAGCTAGATCGGATGTGTTAGTGGATGCTCTTTTGGCTGGTCCATTAGCAGCTAAGCTAAATTCACCAATACTTATAACTCCTACTAATTATGTATCTAAATATCACGAAAACAACTTAAAAACTAAAAGTGCAAATGTAGTTTATAAAATAGGAGACTCTATAAGAGATAGTGTCATAGATGATATTGCCTATAAACTATCGAAGCGTGTGTCAGGAGATAAAACAGTAGTAATTGATCCAGGGCATGGTGGAGCGGATTCGGGAGCTACAAATGCTATAGATAAGACTATAGTAGAAAAAAATTATACTTTAGATACCTCGCTATCGGCAGCACAATATCTAAGAGATAATAATGTAAATGTTATTCTTACTAGAGATAAAGATGCCACAATGGCACTAGGCGAAAGAACAAGTTATGCAAATTCAATAAATCCAGATTTACTTGTAAGTGTTCACTATAATGCATCAGATACTAAAGGCAATGGTATAGAAGTATTCTATAGAGATATAGATAAAAATGGTGGAGTTACAAAGACTTTAGCTACTAATATGTTAAATAGTGTGTTAGAAAAATTCAACTTGAAAAACAGAGGTATTAAGACTAGAATTATAGGGTCAGGATCACTACAAGGTAAAGATTACTTGCATATGATAAGGGAAAGTAAAGCTCCAGCGGCATTAATTGAGTGTTCTTTTATCGATAATGAGCAAGATCAATTACTTGTAAATACCTTAGAAAAAAGACAAATTTTAGGAACTCAAATTGGTAAAGGTATAGAGCAAACTATTAAATAGAAAAAATACCTTTGTAGAAAATATACACAAAAAAGTTAATATTTAGAAACAAGTTATTGATATAGCATTTATTGTATTGATAAGATGTCGTTTTTTGAGTATAATATATAAATAAGTTAGAATATAATGTACAAAATTTATTCCAATGTGGAGGTAATTATGTCTGGATATGCTGATGAAGGGTGCAAGGTTTCCAAAGACCCAACATACAAACATACTATTGATTATAGTATGGTTAAGGGTAATATCATATTTGATATGTATCAAAGAGCTTTAGACATAGTACTATCATTAATAGGACTTTTAATTGGAGTGCCTTTAATAATAATATTTGGAATTCTTATTAAAATAGAAGACAATGGACCAATAACTTATAATCAAGAAAGACTAGGAAAAGATGGAAAAAAGTTTTATATATATAAACTAAGATCTATGAGAACTGATGCCGAAAAATTCGGAGCACAGTGGGCGGATAAAGATGATCCTAGAATTACTAAAGTTGGGAAGTTTATTAGAAAGACTAGAATTGATGAGATACCACAATTATTTAATATACTCAAGGGAGAGATGAGTATTATAGGGCCAAGACCAGAGAGACCTTCATTTACTGAAGAATTCAACAAAGAGATACCAGGGTTTATTAATAGACTAGCTATAAAACCAGGACTTACA
Organism: Romboutsia sp.; assembly: GCF_051659545.1. Lineage (GTDB taxonomy): Bacteria > Bacillota > Clostridia > Peptostreptococcales > Peptostreptococcaceae > JBOFOR01. Next base: position 20,079 of record NZ_JBOFOR010000267.1, read on the forward strand.
GGATGGGCCCAAGTAAATGGTGGTTACGAAATTACTCCAGAACAAAAGCTTATAGAAGATGTGTACTATATAAAAAATAGGAGTATAACATTAGACTTAAAGATACTCTTTAAAACTGTTAAAGTGGTTTTAACAGGAGATGGAGCTAGATAATTTTAAAAATTAGATTATTAACCAATAAAAGGGCTCTTTATAAAGGGTCCTTTTATTATTTTGTCTCTAGATGGGAAGAATATTATTATAAATCAATTTTAAATTAGAAAAGGATATGAGATATATGATGAAAAAAATTAAGGTTTTATTTTGTGCCCTGGTATTAATTTTAGCGTCAGGGACTCTAGATGTATATGCACAGAGTAAGTACAATAAAGAACGTATTAAAGGAACTAGAAGAGAAATTTCAATGGAGTTAAATAGAAGCGTTTTTAAATCTTCAAAGGAAGCTATTTTTGTAAATGAAGATTCTGTTATTGATGCTATAAGTGCAACGCCTTTAGCTTATGCAAAGAATGCTCCAATAATAATAACTCAGTGGAAATATATTGATAAAATAACAAAAGATTACATAAAAGATTTAGGTGTTGAAAAAATAACTATAATTGGTGGTTTAAAAGCCATATCTAGAACTACAGAAAAAGAACTAACAGATATGGGAATTAAAGTAGAAAGAATTTATGGTGAAAATAGATACGATACATCTATTCAAATAGCAAAACAATTAGATAAAATACAAAAGGTATCTGATGTATTTTTAATTTCGTCAAGCGCAGGAGTTGAAAATTCTTTAGCTTTATATTCATATGCAGCACAAAATAATATTCCAATAATATGGAATACAAAAGAAGATTTTAAGGACATTAAAAAATTCGTAAAAAAATATGATGTTGAGAATGTTTATGCAGTTGGCAATTCTGAAAATTTCATAGCTGGAGCAAAAGAAAATTTTAAAAATGTACAAATTATAAGAGAAATGAATAAATCAGAAACTAGTATACCTATTATAAATAAAATGCATAAAGGTGATATAGATACGGTGTACACTGCTACACCAGAATATGGAAGAAAAACTGTTGCTCCAGAGTATATTTCACTAGGAGTAGTTGCTGCTAAGCAAAATATACCTATATTAGTTTGTGGAGAGAGTTTCACTTACAATCAGAGTAAATTTTTAGAGAGGAATAAGGTGAATAAAATCATAGAAGTTGGAGCTGTAGTTGACGACTATAGCATAGCTCATACTCTGACTAGTAGAAGTTTTATTTCGGCAACAATATTAATAGGATTATTATTAATAATTACATTTAGAGCCTTTAGATACGGAGCTTAAAATTTTACTTAGGATAAGGAGAAAGAGAAATGTCAAAAACAGCTAAGGCAGCATTATGGATATTACTAGCTACCCTGTTTTCAAAAATATTAGGATTTTTTAGAGAAGTTGTCCTAGCCAATTTTTATGGTACAGGAGCTTATGCGGATGTATTTTTGCTAACAGTAAATATTCCAGGACTAATCGTGGCAGTAGTAGGTTCTGCTGTAGCAACAACTTATATTCCTTTGTACTTTGAAGCTAAGGAAAGAGATGGAGAAGAAGGAACTATAAAGTTCACTAACAACATTTTAAATATTTCTTTTGTACTGGCTATAATAATAGCTATATTAGGGCTTATATTTACAGAAGAATTTGTAAAAGTATTTGCAGGAGGTTTTGAAGGGGAAAAATTCACTCTTGCAGTTAAATTTACTAAGATTATGATATCAGGAGCTATATTTTTAGCTGGGAGCAAAATCTTCGCTTCCTATTTACAAGTTAACGATAGTTTTGGAATACCTGCGCTAATAGGTATACCTTATAATATAATAATTATAATTTCAATTATGATTAGTGTAAATGCTAATCCAGATATACTAGCAATAGGAGCATTGATTGCTATGGCAAGTCAAATGTTTTTCCAAATTCCGTCTTCACTAAAAAAAGGCTATAGATACAAGCCATATATAAATATGAAAGACGAAAGTATAAGAAATATGGTAGTGCTAGTGCTTCCTATGCTTGTAGGAGTAGCAATAGGACAGCTAAACTCATTTGTAGATAAAGCGTTGGCTACTACTCTTGGTGATGGTTATTTATCAGCATTAAACTATGGTGGTAAATTAAATGATGTAATAATGGCATTGTTTGTAACTTCTATAATAACTGCTATTTATCCTAAATTATCAAAAATATCAAGTGGCGATAATAGAGATGGATTTATTAACTTAATTGTTAAGTCAGCAAACTATATTATATTATTAGTGTTACCTATTGTAGTTGGATGTATGATTTTAGCAGTTCCTATAGTTAGAATATTATTTGAAAGAGGAGCTTTTGATGCACAGTCTACTATGTGGACAGCAACTTCCTTAAAATTATTTTCTCTAGGATTATTGGCAAGTGCAGTAAGAGATGTTTTATATAGAGCATTTTATTCTATGTCAGACACAAAAACGCCTATGATAAATGGAAGTATAGCTTTAACTATGAATATAGTTTTCAACTTAATCTTAATTAAGCCATTAGGATATAAAGGAATAGCTTTATCTACAAGTTTATCTTCAATGCTTACAGTTGTATTATTACTTTTCTCTTTAAAAAGAAAGTTTGGATACTTTGGTGGAGATAAAATTTTATCTACGACTCTAAAAAGCTTAATTGCTTCTGTAATAATGGGTATTGTAACTTACTTCTTATATAAATACCTAAATGGAGCTTTGGGATTAGGTACAATAAATGAGATAATATCTGTAGGAACCTCTGTACTTGTAGGAGCGATAGTGTATGGAATAGTTGTTATAGTATTGAAAGTAGAAGAGGTAAATTTAGCAATAGATATGGGAAAAAAATATAAAAATAAGTTATTGAAAAGACAGTAATTAGGGAGGCAATAGTTATGTACTATAAAAAAGCATATGAAGAGTGGTTAAACTCTCCTTATTTTGATAGGAATACAAAAGAAGAATTATTAAATATAAAAGAAGATGAAAAAGAAATACAAGAAAGATTTTACAAGAACTTAGAGTTTGGGACTGGTGGCTTAAGAGGAATAATCGGAGCTGGAACTAACAGAATAAACCTGTACACTATAAGACGTGCTACTCTAGGAGTTGCAAACTATATTGTAAAAACTATGGGTCAAGAAGGTAAAGATAAAGGTGTAGCCATAGCTTATGATAGTAGATTTATGTCTAGAGAGTTCTGCATTGAAGCAGCTAAAACGCTAGCAGCTTATGGTATAAAGGCGTACATATTTGATGACTTAAGACCGACTCCAGAGTTATCTTTTGCAGTAAGATATTTAAACTGTGCTATGGGGATAGTAATAACTGCAAGTCATAACCCGAAGGAATACAATGGCTATAAAGTATACGGTCCAGACGGTGGTCAAGTTTGTATAGAAATGGCAAATGAAATAATCTCAGAAGTTAATAAAATAGAAGATTATAACACTATAAAAACTATTGATTTTGAAACTGCTAAAAATAGTAACTTAATAGTAGAGTTAGACGATAGTGTAGATAAAGAATTTATAAAGGCTGTTAATAGTCAAATAATAAGACAAGATATAATAGATGCTTATGGTAAAGATTTAAAAGTAATCTTTACACCTATACATGGAACTGGAAATAAATCTATAAGAACATCTTTAAAGCAAGCTGGTTTTGAAAATGTAATTGTAGTCAAAGAACAAGAAAATCCAGATCCAAATTTCTCAACAGTAGAGTATCCTAATCCGGAAGAAAAATCTGTATTTAATATAGCTATAGAAATGGCTAAAGAAAATGGAGCTGATTTAATAATAGGAACTGACCCTGACTGTGATAGAGTTGGAGTAGTAGTGAAGGACTCTAAGGGAGAATATGTAGTATTAAATGGAAATCAAGTGGGTTCTTTATTAGTTAGATACATAATAGAGAGCATAGTTGCGAAAAATAAATTACCTAAAAATCCTACTATAATAAAGACTATAGTAACTTCAGAACTTGGGGCTAAAATAGCTGCTCACTATGGAGTTAAGAGTATAGATACTTTAACTGGATTTAAGTTTATAGGTGAAAAAATAAATGAATTTGAGATAGTAGCTTCTAATAATGAAGAAAGCAATTCATTTATAATGGGTTACGAAGAAAGCTACGGTTATTTAGTTGGAACTCATGCTAGAGACAAAGATGGAGTAGTAGCGGCACTTTTAATCTGTGAAATGGCAGCTTACTATGCTTCTAAGAACATGAATCTATATGAAGCAATGATGGATACTTATGAAAAGTTTGGATATTATAAAGAAAACCTAATATCAATAACTTTAAAAGGAATAGAAGGAATAGAAAAAATAAAGGAAATAATGAACTACTTTAGGACTACAAATATAGAAAATATAGCAAATATTAAAGTAGATAAGGTACTAGACTACAAAGAAGGCGTAGAAAATTTACCTAAGTCAGATGTGCTCAAGTTTTTACTACAAGATGGTTCTTGGATAGCTGTAAGACCTTCGGGAACTGAACCTAAGATAAAATTCTACATTGGAACTAACAGTGACAATGAACAAGACGTAGATTCAAAATTATCAAAGCTAATATCTTCAATGACTGAAATTGTAGATGCTATATAGCGGGAAAGAGGTAATCTTATGAAGGTATATAATGTAATAATGGCTGGTGGCGGGGGAACTCGCTTCTGGCCTTTAAGTAGGCAAGAAGTTCCTAAGCAGTTAATAAACTTAAGTGGAGAAGATGCACTAATCAATGAAACTATAAATAGAATAGAAAATCTAGCAAAAAAACAAGACCTATTTATAGTAACCAATGAAAAGCAAATTGATGCACTAAAAGATATAGTAAAGGACAAATGTTTATTTGAAAATATATTACCAGAGCCATGTGCTAGAAATACTGCTGCGGCTATAGGTTTTGCAGCTTTCAACATAATGAAAAAACATGGTGATGGAGTAATGTGTGTTTACCCTGCTGATCACTACATAAAAGACCAACCTGGCTTTGAAAAAGTATTAGATAAGGCAGTTAAAGTAGCTATGGAAAATGAGAAGCTAGTTACTATAGGTATAACACCAACTTTCCCGTCTACTGGTTATGGTTATATAAATTTTGACCAAGAGTCTGTGGTAGGAAATGAGGCTTATGAAGTATTAGAGTTTGTAGAAAAGCCAAGTTTTGAAGTTGCAAAAGCTTATGTAGAATCTAAAAAATATGTATGGAATAGTGGGATGTTTGTATGGAAGGTATCAAAAATACTTGAAGACTTTAAGAGATACTTACCAAAGGTTTATGAAAAACTAGAACAATTATCTAAATTCTTAGGTACAGAAGAAGAAGCAAAAGCTATACAAAGAATATATCCGACTATACCTTCTATATCTATAGACTATGGTGTAATGGAAAGAAGTAATGATGTGGTAGTTGTTCCTGGAGATTTTGGATGGAACGATGTTGGGTCATGGGATTCTTTAGGTGCTATATACCCTACTGATGAAGAAGGTAACATAAAAAGAGGAGATTTTATAACTATTGATACTAGTAATTCAATCATTTACTCAGATGATAAATTAATAGCTACTGTTGGAATAAATGATTTAATAGTTGTATCTACTAATGATGCAGTTATGGTTTGTAGAAAAGATAGAGCACAAGATGTTAAAAAAATAGTAGATACATTAAAAGAAAAAGATAGAAATGAATATATCTAACATAGGAGGTGCTAAGTTGATACCTAAAAAAATACATTTTGTATGGATAGGTGGTCCAAAAGGAAACCTAGAAAATATATGCATTAATTCATGGAAAGAAAAATTACCAGACTATGAGATAGTAGAATGGAATGAAAGTAATTTTGATATAGAAAAAGAAATAAAAGGCAAGAGGTTTTTAGAAGAATGTTATAAGAGAAAACTTTGGGCGTACATATCTGATTATATAAGGCTAAAGGCTTTATATGAGCAAGGTGGAGTGTATATGGATACGGATATGCAGATAATACAGGATATAACACCACTTTTAAAAGAACACAAAGTTTTCTTTGGATATGAAGATGAAAAGTATATAAGTTGTGGAATTATAGGAGCTAAGCCTGGTCATAAACTGTTTGAGGAAATACTAGCATTTTATGAAAGTGATATTTTAAGTGCTGATTTCTTCACAATACCTAAGGTAATAACTCATATTATACAACAAAAGTATAAGCAAATAGATAAAAATAACTATGAAGATGGAATACATGTATACGATAAAGAGTATTTTTATCCATTTAGCTACAAAGAAGAGTTTTATTATGAATGTATAAAGCCCAATACCTATGGAATACATTGGTGGGGCAAAAGCTGGGCTAAGAAGAGAGATTACTTCCTAGAAAGTAAGCATTTAAATGGCGTAAATAAAGTAGTAAAATGTTCTAAAATTTTTGCTAGTAATACACTTCTTAGCTTAAAAGGGAGAAAGTAAAATGAACGCTATAAATAAAAATGAAAGCACTATAATAAGTAAGCTATTGTTTGTTGTAACTTTAATAGTTATATTAACTAGAAAATATATGATATCAATACTTAGACCAGACTTACCGATAGATAAAATAACATCTCTTCTATTCTACGGTTCTATAGGATTGTTATTTTTACAGTTTTTAATTCGTAAAAGACATAATTTTACCGAATTAATAATACTAGGAATTTCAATAGTGTTATACTTATTTACTAGAGAAGGTTCAATATTAGTAATGATACTTTTAGCAATAAGTGTAAGAGATATTAATGATAGCTATGTAGTAAAAAGCTATATGCTACTAAATGTAGCCTTTATAATAGGGTGTATACTAATGGGCAATTTGCTTACTGATATAGCACAAGTGCCAGAAGTTCACTATAGATTTGAAAGAGGTATGTATATTCAGAGAGAAACCTTTGGATTTGGTAATCCTAACTCTGTATTTTTATTCTTATTGCCAATTTTTGCAGGATATATTTATTTAAGATTTGATAAATACAACTGGATAGATAGAATAATCTTAATAGCTACAACTTTTTATATCTACAATAAAACTATGAGTAGAACTGGGTTTATAACTATTTTAGGTGCTTTAGTATTTGTAGATATACTAAGATTTATAGACTTAAAAAAATATCCTATTTTGGGTAAGGGTATAAAGTTGATGCCTATAATATTTTTAATAATGTCTGTATTAATAGGAACTGTATTTTCAAATCTTACTTTTTTAAATAAAGCTTTGGCATCTAGACCACTTCACTGGAAAGCTTATTTAATAGAGCCGGGAAGTATGTTTACTTTGTTTGGAAATAAAATTAGTAGTGAGATGAAGAGTATGCATCCTTTAGATAGCTCGTATATTTACATATTAGCTATTCTAGGTATAGTATCAGTTATATTTTTTATGTACTTATTATACAAAGGGTTAGACTTATTTATTAAAGAAAATAATAAAAAATATATAGCTATAGTGGTAATGTTTTTAGTATATGCTTTAGCAGAAAATATACTGTTTGAAGTGGGATATAACTTTACTATTGTACTTTTACTAAAATACATTATGAACAATAATCCTAAAAATTTTACAGTAGTAGAAGGATTCAAATATATAACAAAGAGGAAGTAGGAGAAATAAATGCTAGTATCATTAATAATGCCAACGTTAAATAGATATGAGGATATAGACTTACTAATAGAAAGTCTAGTAAATCAAACCTACAAAAATTTTGAGTTAATAGTAGTAGATCAAAATGACAATGATAAGGTTAAAACTATAGTTGACAAATATGTAGATAAAGTAGATGTTAAGTACATTAAGAATGATAAAATAGGGCTTAGCTACAACAGAAACATAGGAATAGATATGGCAAAGGGACAGATTATAGGGTTTCCAGATGATGACTGTGTTTATGAGCATGATACCTTAGAAAAAGTAATAAGATTTTTTGAAGAGAATATAGACTATAAAATCTATAGCTGTAAGACTATGGACCAAAACAAAGTAGATGCTTTTAAAGCAATGTACAATGGAACTTGCGAAATTAGCAGCTTAAATGTACTAGACACTATAACTTCTATAACTTTCTTTATAAACTTTAAAGATAATAATTACACTAAGTTTGATGAAAAATTAGGTGTAGGTGGAACTTTTGGTTCGGGAGAAGAGATAGACTATATACTAAACTTATTAAGTAAGGGTTATAAAGGTAGATACTTTGGCGATGATATAATTTATCATCCAGCAAAAAAGCACTCTAAATCTAAAGAAAAGTACCAAAGAGACTATAACTATGGAAGAGGATTTGGTGCATTATGCAAAAAACAGATAGTATATAGAAAAGACTATAAGTTTATTAAAGTAATGTCTTCTAAATTAGTAAGAAATTTAGGAGGATTTATTTTAAGCTCTAATAGAGATTATCATAGTGCGACTATAAAGGGTAGATTAAACGGATTTAAACAGTACAAAAACAGTGAGGAATAAATTATGGATAAAATCAAATTCTTAATTAATATGATAGTTGCATTTTTCATGTATCCATTTAATAAAAATAAATTTAAAAATAGAGATATATGGCTAATAGGAGGACATGCAGGAGATATTTATAATGACAACTCAAAGTTCTTTTATGAGTATATGCTAGAAAATCATAAAGACATAGAAGTATATTGGGTAGTAAATAAAGACAGCAAGGTATATGGTAAAATACCAGGGAAGAAGCTTGTAAGAGGAAGTGTAGAAAATTATTTATACTACTATAATGCTAAAGCTATAATATTCTCTCATGCACCATCTGCTGATATAGCACCTTTAAATTTTGTAGTACCGGTGTTAAATAGATTCCACAAGAAAACTGTAAAAGTTTATTTAAACCACGGTACTATAAGTTTTAAAAAGAGAAAAGCTATGGACGGTAGATTTAAAAATATTATAGATGACCTTTTAAAAAGTTATAATATAGCTACTGCTAGTTCTGATTTTGAAAAAGATGTAATGGTAAATGACTGGGGTATGAGTGAAGATAATGTCTATGTAGTAGGAAATGCTAGATACGACAATCTACCTACAGTTAAAAATGGTTCGGCAACAGGTTGCTCAAGAGCCAAAACTAGGGATATCTTATACACTCCTACTTGGAGAGATTGGATAAAGTTTAATGAAGGTAAGTTTACAGATAGTGAATACTTTAAGAATATAATGGATTTCTTAAATGATAAAAATTTAAACAAAATACTAGATGAAAAAGATATAAATATAAAGTTTTACTTACACCATCTTATGCACGAATTTATAGATGATATAAGAGAAAATATAACAGGAAGTAGAATTATATTTTTAGATAAAGGTGTAGTTTTAGCAGATGAAATAAAAAGTTCAGCAGCTAATATTACTGACTATTCAAGTGTAGCTATAGATTTTTTATATATGAATAGACCAATACTTTTCTATCAATTTGATGTTGAAAAGTATAAAGAAGAAATAGATTCTTATATAGACTTAGACAATGAACTGTTTGGTTCTATAGCTTATAATAAAGAGGAAGCGGTAAATAAGCTTATTGAAATTATTGAAAATGATTTTGAAATTTTAGAGGATCAAAAAAGTGAGAGAAGTAAGTTTTTCAGATACAATGACAATAAAAATTGTGATAGAATATATGAATGTATATTAAGCAAAATCAACAAATAATACTATAAATTAATGAGGAAGATAATATGAAGAATAACTTAGTATCGATAATTACCCCAATGTACAATTCTGAAAAATTTATCGAGAGTACTATAAAATCAGTTTTGAGCCAAACATATCAAGAATGGGAAATGCTGATTGTAGATGATTGTTCAACAGATAGCGGTCCTGAAATAGTAAACTCATATGCTAAAGAAGATTCTAGAATAAAATATATCAAAATAGATTCTAACAAAGGGGTATCTCATGCTAGAAATACAGCATTAGGAAATGCAAAGGGCCGATATATTGCATTTTTAGATAGTGATGATATATGGCATGAAGAAAAGCTTCAAAAACAAATAAGTTTTATGAAGAAAAATGAATACATTATTACATTTACAGCTTATGAGCTAATAGATGAAAATAGCGATAAATTAAATAAGATAATACATGTTCCAAAGAGTGTAGACTACGACACCTTATTAAAAGGAAATATACTAGGATGTCTTACTGTAATAATAGACAAATCAAGATTAGGCTCAGAAATTAAGATGACTGGTGTAAGACATGAGGACTATGTATTATGGTTGTCTATATTAAAAAGAGGATATACTGCTCATGGCTTAGATGAGGTTCAGGCTTTATATAGAAAGTCGAGCGCCTCACTAAGTGGTAACAAATTAAAGTCTGCTATGTGGACATGGAAAATCTATAGAGATATAGAAAAAATACCAATGCCAAAAGCAATTTATTATTTTATAAATTACAGCATAAATGGAATTAAAAAAAGCTAGTTGAGAGGACGATTTAATAAATGTACAAATTTAAATTTACTATATTTACTCCAACATACAACAGAGCATATATATTGGAAAACTTATATAACGATTTAAAAAAACAAACTTTTAAAGATTTTGAATGGTTAATTGTAGATGATGGAAGTAGTGATAACACAAAACAGTTAGTAGATAAATTTATATTAGAAGATAAACTTAATATAAATTATATATATAAACAAAATGGTGGTAAACATACAGCTATAAATACTGGAATAAAAAATGCTAATGGAGAGTTGTTTTTTATTGTAGATAGTGATGATAGGCTACTTAATGAATCTTTAAAAGTTGTAAATGATACATGGAGAAGTGTAGACAATAAAAAAGAACTTAGTGGAGTTGTTGGACTTTGTGTAGACACTGAAAATGAAATTGTAGGAACGCAGATGCCTGAAGATAAAGATATTTGCCATTTTACAGACTTGTACTTTAAATATGGTGTAAAAGGTGATAAAAGTATTATATTTACTACAGATGTAATAAAACAATATTCTTTCCCAGAGATAGAAGGTATAAAGTTTTTACCAGAGAGTGTAGTATGGCATGAAATATCTAAAAAATATAAGATAAAATGTATAAATAAGCCACTTAGAATAGTAGAGTATTTAGATGATGGATTAACGAAAAATAAATTTAATGAAAGTTCTTTAAAAGGAAGATGTATAGAATTTTTATATTTAATAAATCAAAATACATATCCTGTAAGTAAATATCCATACATGTGGGTAAAAAATTACATAAATTTGTCTAGATATTCACTAATGTCAAACAGTAGCTACTTTAAAGACATAAATAGAATCTCTAATAAAGTTATGTATATATTATTATTTCCTTTGGGATATTTTAAATATGCTAGACAAAAATAAATGGCTAAACAAACTTAACGTATAGTAGAATTTAATGATTGCTATATAAGGGAGAATATAAACATGAATGAACCTTTAGTATCCATAATAACTCCTGTATATAATGCAGAAAGTTTTTTATCGGAAACAATAAAATCAATAAAAAACCAGACTTATAAAAACTGGGAAATGATACTTGTAGATGACTGCTCAAAAGACAATTCTGCAAATATAATAAAAGAATTTCAAAATACTGATGATAGAATTAAATATATAAAGCTTGAAAAAAATTCTGGTGCTTCTGTATCTAGAAATACAGGAATAAAAAATTCAAAAGGAAGGTTTATTGCTTTTGTAGATAGTGATGATCTATGGAATCCAGAAAAACTAGAAAAACAAGTAGGATATATGCTAAAAGATAAATTAGGATTTACTTTTACATCTTATAGATATATGAAAGAAAATGGAGAACTAACAAATAAAGTTGCAAGAGCTCCACAAAAAATAGATTATGAAGGACTACTTAAAAATACTATAATAGGTTGTTCTACAGTAGTTATAGATAGAAATGTTGTAGGAGATTTTGAAATGCCTTTAGTTAGAAGAGGACAAGATACTGCTACATGGTTAAAAATACTTAGAAATGAAAAGTATGCCTATGGTATAGAAGAAGATTTAGTTAATTATAGATTGGTGGGAGATTCTTTATCAAGTAATAAGGTAAAAGCAATGAAAAGAACTTGGAATACTTATAGAAATGTAGAAAATTTGGGCATTTTTAAAAGTTGTTATGTATTTTGTTTTTATGCTTATAATGCGATAAAGAAAAGATTATAAGTTAATACATTTGGAGGGAAAAATAGTGAAAATTGCCATAGCCGGAACTGGATATGTAGGATTAGTAACAGGGGTATGCCTAGCTGAAGTAGGGCACACAAATGTTGTATGTGTTGATATAGATGAAAAAAAAGTTCAACTTATGAAAGAAGGGGTAGCTCCTATATATGAGGAAAATTTAGAAGCGTTGATGATAAAAAATTACAATTTAGGTAGATTAGATTATACTACGGACTATAGAAGTGCTTATGAAGATGCAGAAGTTATAATGATAGCAGTAGGTACTCCTGAGAGAAGTGACGGGTCAGCAAACTTAGATTATATAAAAAAAGTTGCAAAACAGGTAGCAGAAACTATAACAAAAGATACTTTAATAGTAATAAAATCTACTGTACCAATAGGTACAAACGATGATATAGAAGAATATATTAAAAAAAATCTAAAAAATAATGTCAAAGTTGAGATTGCTTCAAATCCAGAATTTTTATCTCAAGGAACAGCAGTAAAAGATACTCTAGAGGCTTCTAGAATTGTAATCGGAGTAGAAAGTGAATGGGCTAAAGAAGTATTAGAAGTAGTATACACTCCTTTTGAACAGCCTATTGTAGCTACAAATAGAAGAAGTGCTGAAATGGTAAAATATGCTTCTAATGATTTTCTAGCTCTTAAAATATCTTTTATGAATGATATAGCAAACTTATGTGAAATAGTAGGAGCTAATGTAGAAGATGTAGCCCAAGGTATGAGTTATGATGACAGAATAGGTCATAAATTCTTAAAGGCGGGTATAGGTTATGGAGGATCATGTTTCCCTAAGGATACAAAAGCACTACATTGGCTATCAAGCCACAATGGCTATGAACTAAAAACGGTAAAAGCAGCTATAGAAGTAAATGAATCTCAAAAACTTAAATTAGTAAGAAAGGCTTCACAAATAGTAGAAAGTTTTGAAGGTGTGAAGGTAGCGGTATTAGGATTGACTTTTAAGCCTGAAACTGACGATTTGAGAGAAGCGCCATCTATTCCAAATATACAGTATCTATTAGAAAGAGGAGCAGTGGTAACGGCTTTCGATCCTGTAGGGATAGAAAATACCAAAAAGATTTTTAAAGATAGCATTTCTTATACTACTAACATAGATGAAGCGATTAGTGAAAGTGAAATATGCTTTATAATGACTGAGTGGAAGGATATTTTAGAATATGATTTGTTAAATTATAAAACTAAAATGAAAAATCCTTTAATTTTGGATGGAAGAAACTGTTACAAGTTAGAAGATATGAAAAATCTAGGTATAGAGTATTATTCTATAGGTAGATAAATTACATAATTAGTAATGTAAAACTAGATTAGAGTAAAGCTAATCTAGTTTTTTGTACGTTCAGCATGTCTACTGAGCCGATAGGTTGAAAGAAACCTTATCGCCTAACCAACAGGAAGATAACCCGTAAGCAAGGGCGTCACTGGTAACGGTGAGTCTGAAGGAAGCCGAAGGGGGAATATGGA
>NZ_JBOFOR010000268.1:0-1476 GCF_051659545.1 Romboutsia sp.
TAGATTTATGAAAAACTATTCATTTCGTAAACACTTCTAGAAATGGTTCTATTATCATGTAGTTCTTATACTATATGTTATATCCGAATTTGAAGGGAATATATGTTAGTAGTAATAATGATTGAGTGTGGAGTTGTAATGCTTGTAGTTTTATAATTATGTAGTGGTATGGAATGATATAAGATATTTCAGATATAAATAGTTTATATAAATTAATATTATAAGTAGGTGATAGATATGTATTAGTACTTAATATGAGTAATAGGTTGTAATAAGATAGTTAGTATAATAATATAAGTTGTATAGTAGCTAGTATTAATTATAAAATATTTATACATTATATAGTATAATAAGTAGTAGGTATGTTATTTATCTATATACCATATGTAGTATATACATAATATATAATATTTACACTAATAATATATTACTGACTACAACCATTACAGTATAATATATTTTTTGTCTACAATAATATATCAATTATCTACTAACTAATAATATATTAGTCAGTATATCAATAATATAAATATCATACTATATATTAACTTATCTACAACAAATATATTATATATAAATATAATACCAATTACCAAATATATAGTTATATCTTTATAAATACTGTATTTATACTATACATCTACATATTTAACTTCTATATAACAACAATCATAAACTCTATATATTCCTAAATATCAACACAAATACTCTACTTCCAACCCAAACTGCATAGATTTATGAAAAACTATTCATTTCATAAACACTTCTCGAAATGGTTCTATTATCATGTGCTTCTTATACAATATGTTATATCTGAATTCAGTCTGAATATGTGTTAGTAGTAATAATGATTGAGTATGGAGTTGGAATGTTAGTAGTATTATAATTATGTAGTAGTATGGAATGATATAATACATTCCAGATATAAGTAGTTTATAGACATAAATATTATAAGTAGGTGGTAGATATGTATTAGTACTCAATATGTGTAATAGGTTGTAATAAGATAGTTAGTATGATAATATAAGTTGTATAGTAGCTAGTATGTATTATTAAATATTTATACATTATATAGTATAATAAGTAGTTGATATATGATTTATCTATATACTATATGTAGTATATACATAATATATAATATTCACATTAATAATATGTTACTGACTACAACCATTACAGTAGAATATATTTATTATATACCATAATATATCAATTATCTACTAACTATTAATATATAAGTCAGTATATCAATAATATCAATATCATACTATATATTCACTTATCTACTACAAATATATTATATATAAATATAATACCAAATACCAAATATATAGTTATATCTTTATAAATATAGTATTTATACTATACATCAACATATTTAACTTCTATATAACAACAATCATAAACTCTATGTATACCTAAATAAAAACATAAATACTACACTTCCAACACAAATGGTGTAGATTTATGTAAACT
>NZ_JBOFOR010000269.1:0-1229 GCF_051659545.1 Romboutsia sp.
TAAGTCTAGCTTATCTCCTAGTATGTCTTTTATTAGGTATAGTGCTGATGGTTGTGTTATGTTTAGGTAGTTTCCTGTAAGTATTCTTATTGGAATATTTTTGTCCTTTATGGCTTCTAGGTCCTTTTGTATTAATTTAACTCCTGATTCCATAAGGAAGGAAACTATTATATCTATTGATGTTGCATTATGTAAACTTTGTTGTATTCTTTTGTATAAGTGGTCTTGATTTCCTGTAATACAGTTTAAGTTCATGGTTATTTCCTTTCTCTTTGCTAATACTTATATTGTACCATGTTTTGACAATAGTATTTAATGCGGGTATAATTTATTTATCAATAATTTGGAGGTATATTATGATCGTTTATGATAAGTTGGTAAGAGATAGAATTCCTGAAATTATAGAGGCTAGTGGCAAGAAGTGTGAGATTGAGGTTGTTAATGATGAGGTTGCTTTGGAGTACCTTTATAAGAAGTTGGGTGAAGAGGTTACTGAGCTTTTAGAGGATAAGAATCTTGATGAGGTTGCTGATGTTATGGAGGTTCTTTTTGCTATTGCTGGTAAATATGGGTATAGTGAGGAAGAAGTTTTAGATAGAAGAAATCTAAAAAAAGATTCTAGGGGTGGATTTGAAAAAAATCTTATTTTAAAGAAAACATATTAAAAAATTACTGGGTTTGTTAAACCCAGTAATTTTTTATCCACAATTATATACAAATTTAATATGTTAAATATAGCAATTTCCCTAAGTAATCTTCTATACTAATTCCTATTCTATCAGCCCTAACTTTATAATTACCATATGATTTATAAGGTAAATTGCACATTTCCCATAGTTCTTCCCAATAATAAATGTCTAATTTATGATTTTTTCTAAAAAGCTCAACACTGTATTTTTGATCATTTACATCTATAATATCATAGGATATACCTTTTATTTCAATATATTTATCCTCTTCAACTAGATAAAAATCCGGGGTATATCTTTTTGCATTTTGTAGCTTAAAAACCTCTGGTTCATACTCAAACTCAATATTATTGAGTATCAAATGATTTGCATATATTACCTCATAACCAGATCTACAGTTTATAATTTTTCCATGTTTCTTGAAGTACCAACTTTTATTTCTATTACTTTTAAAATGACTTAAAATATTTTCACACATTCTTATGCTACTCATCTCTCTTGCATAACATCCACAAGATGGAATCTCATACCTTAGTAGAC
>NZ_JBOFOR010000270.1:0-4632 GCF_051659545.1 Romboutsia sp.
GTAAAGCATTAAGTAACAAGCTTGAGATAATAGCATTAGCAGGTATCGGATTAAGAGTTAATATAAAAGATTTAATAAAACAAGGTAAAAAAGCATCAATATATGCACTAGGTGTAGGTACATTACAAGTAGTAGCAGCAGTAGTATTAATAGGAATATTATTATAAGTTAGTTTAAAAGTACTCTAGAAATTGAATTTCTAGAGTACTTTTGTGATATAATCAAAACATAATTATATAGTGTTTTGCTAGTAGACAAAGAATATTGGGGAGGATATAAAATGCTATTATTATCAAAAGATGATATCAAAAAAGTATTTACAATGAAGGATGCAATCGAAACAAATAAGCTATCTTTTGAACTATTTTCAAAGGGTAAAAGTGAAGTTCCATTAAGGACAACAATACAAGCACCAAATCATAACGGGGTATTTTTATTTATGCCATCTTATGTAGAAGATCTAGATGTAGCTGGTTTAAAAGTTGTTAATATATTTCCTGAAAATATTAAAGAAAATTTGCCAACTGCTCCAGCGCAAGTATTGTTAATAGATGGAAAAACGGGGATAGTAAGCTCTATTCTAGATGGAACGTATGTAACTCAACTACGTACGGGAGCATCTTCAGGAGCAGCAATTGATTTATTTGCTATAAAAGATTCAAAAATAGGAGCATTAATAGGTGCTGGTGGTCAAGCTTCAGCTCAACTGGAAGCTATGATGGTTGCTCGTGACTTAGATATTGTTAAGGTGTATGATTTAGACAAAGAAAGAAGAGAAGTTTTTGTAAATAGAATGAAAGAGGAGTTAAAAGAATATAAAACTGAAATAGTTGCTGTTAGCTCGTCTGATGAAGCTATATGTGATGCAGATATAATTGTAACTGTAACAGCAGCAAATAAACCTGTATTTGATGGAACTAAAGTTAAAGAGGGAGCTATAGTAAGTTGTGTTGGTTCATATCAACATCATATGCAAGAAATGGATCCAGTAATTCTTAAAAGAGCATCAAAAATATACTTTGACTCTGAAGAAGCAGTATTATCAGAATCAGGAGATATATTGATACCATTAGAAGAGGGAATTATAACGAAAGAAGACTTTACTGGTGATATTGGAGATGTATTACTTGGTAATATAGCTAGTCGTGAGAATGATAGTGAAATTATTGTTTATAAAAATGTGGGAATAGGATTACTTGATTTGATGACTGCTAGAGCTATATATACAAAAGCTAAAGAAGAAGGTATTGGAACTGAATGGAATTAAAAAAATATACATAATAATAGAGAGAGTTGGTACAGTAAGAAGTATTACTGTACCAACTCTCATTTTTTAAATTTAAGTAAAACTTTTAGATTTCTCTAGTATATGTTTTAAGCCATTCTTTTTGTTCAGCTGAAAGAGAAGGAGCTACTTTTTCATAGACAAACTTATGGTATTTGTTTAAATAATCACGCTCAGCTTTGTTCATTTGTTGTGGGTCTATTGCATCTAAGTCAATAGGAGCAACAGTAACAGGTTCAAAATTCATAAACTGCCCGTATTCATTTTTCTCAGCATATTTAATTTCAAGTTCATTTTCAATTCTTATACCATGAGAACCTTCTATGTAAATACCTGGTTCATTAGTAAGTACCATCCCTGCTTCAAGATTAGCAGTTTCATTTTTAGAAGGAACTACTTGCCATCTGAATCCTGCTGGTCCTTCATGAATATTTAATAAATATCCTACACCATGACCAGTACCGCATTTGTAATCAATGCCAAGTTGCCAAATTGGATTTCTTGCAAGAATATCAAGGTTGTAGCCTTTAGATCCATATAAGAATTTTGCCATTGATAAATTTATCATTCCTCTAACAACTGCAGTAAAATGAGTTTTTAATTCCTCACTTATTGGTCCAAGAGCAAGCGTTCTTGTAATATCAGTTGTTCCCTCAAGGTAATTTCCACCAGTGTCAGTTAGATATAAGTGCTCAGGTTGTAACTTATATTCAACTTCTTTGGTTGCACTATAGTGCATCATTGCTGCATGATCTTTGTATGCAGATATAGGAGCAAAACTAGGTCCTATAAAACCTTCTTGCTCAGAACGTAATAATTCTAATTTGTCTGATGCGCTAATTTCTGAGATTTCAGCTTTACCAATATTCTGCTTTAACCAATACATGAATTTAGTGAAAGCTATGCCGTCTTTAATATGACTTTCTCTTATATTTTTAAGCTCAACTTTGTTTTTTATTGCCTTAAATAGTATTGTAGGATTTGGACTTTCTACTTTACTAGAGGCACTTGGGATATTATTGCATATTGCGTAGTTTATTTTTCCTGGGTCAATTAATATAGTGTCTGAATCGTTGAATCCTTTCACAAACTCATAAATATGGTTATAAGGATGAGTTGTAACGTTTTCCTTTGCGAGTTCTACTTTGATCTCAGAAGTAAGCTTGTTTTCATCAATGAATAAATGTACATTTTCTAATGTAATCACTGCATATACAAGAACTAATGGAGAGAAGGCCACATCTTCACCTCTGATGTTAGTTAACCAACATATATCATCTAAAGATGTAATTATATGAGTGTTAACGTTTTCTTTACACATTCTTTCTCTTATACGTTTTAACTTAGATGCAAAGCTTTCACCAGTATATTTAGTCTCTAAGAAAAAAGCAGGTTTTTCAGATAATAATGGTCTATTAGACCAAATCAGGTCAATTAAGTCCTCGCTATAACTAATAGTTACATTTTTGTGAGCCAGAATACGTTCATAGGATTGGCCTTCTTGAAAGGCAATAACTCTCCCATCAAAACCTAGTATTCCATTTTCAGGAATTTTAGAATCTAAGAATTCCTCTATAGTTTGAACACCAGGTTCACCCATTTTATAAAGGGTTATGGTACTATTACTCAATTGACTATCAGCTTGAATAAAGTATCTTCCATCTGTCCATAAACCAGCTTCGTCTTTAGTTACAACTATAGTACCAGCTGAACCGGTAAATCCTGAAATGAATGCTCTTGATTTAAAATAATCCCCAACATATTCACTTTGATGATTATCTGCTGATGGAATAATATAAGCATCAATATTTCTATTACCCATTAATTCTCTTAATTTTGATAAATTTTCTAAAATATTCAACATTAAAACCCCCTTTTTATGTAAAATCACAAATATTATGCTAAAAAGCACTTCTTAATAAAAGATAGCAGAAATATTTTTTGTCGTCAACTTAAAGAATTCTTATGTCTCAGATATGACAAAGATAATAATTTATACGTTACTAAAATATCCATAAATTAGATGTCATAGTAACGTATATTTTTTACTTACAGTCCTGTTGATGAATTGGATACAATCGTCTGAAAGTTAAACCTGTCTAATTGGGTGAAATTGACGTTGTTTATCAAGATTTTGATATTACTCAACAGTGACATAATTATCAGATACATATAATAGCCATTCATCAAGGAAAACTTGAGTACTTTTAGATGAATTAATGTTTTTAGGTAAAATATATGAAAAATGCCTAATATAAGAAGGCCCCAACTCAATAACTGACAAATCATTACTTTTATCATTTTCGCTTACTATTAAATTAGACAATATACTTATACCTAAATTATTTTTTATAGCTTCCTTTATAGCATGATTACTTGCCAACACCATAATATTTTTAGGAATAATTTCATTATTACTTAAAAACATATCTGTAAATTCCCTAGTACCAGAACCTTCTTCGCGAACTATCCATTTTTGATTTTGAAGTTTTTTCAAAGAGAAGTTGCTTTCATTTAAATAAGATTTATATGGTAAAGTTAATACCATTTTATCTTGTAAAAAATATTTTTGTGTAAAATTAGAAGAGAAAGCTATTCCCTCTATTAATCCTATATCTAAAGTAAGGTCTTTTAAGCGAGAACTTACAGATAAAGTATTGTCTATAAATATTTCTACATCTATATCAGGGTATTTCATAGAAAATATAGCTAAAAACTTAGGTAAAATATACTCACCGATAGTAAAAGTAGCACCTATCTTTAAAGATCCTTTCATAGAGTCAGAGGTGTTTCTAACTTCCATAACTGTAAGTTCGAATAAATTAATAATTTCTTTTGCTTTTTTGTAAAGGGTGTATCCGCTATCTGTTATAACTATAGTTTTTTGCTTAACAGATCTATTTATTAAAGTTACTTCAAAATAATTTTCTAAGTTTTTTATATGATTACTAACAGTAGGTTGAGACAAATTTAAATGCTCACCTGCTTTAGTGAAATTGTTGTACTCTACTACAGCAATAAATGTTTTTAATTCTTCTAACAATAAGATTACCTCCCATTTCATAAAAATGTATATAAATATTATAACCATAATCATAAAAAAAATAAATACTTATCATTAAATAAATGTATTTTACTAATGATTATTATGGAGATATAATAAGTTGTGTAAGAACAACAAACTTAAAAAGTGAAAGGAGGTAGACCGATGCAGTCAACTCAAGAGTTAAAAAGCTCATCTAATAAATCTAAAAATTCTAAAGGAATATTACCAGGTTTATTGGTAGCAACTATTACAGGATTTGTAAGTATATTTATTGGACAATTTATGCCAACCATTGGAGCAG
>NZ_JBOFOR010000271.1:0-1429 GCF_051659545.1 Romboutsia sp.
TTACCTGTACCCCAAAGGATATGAAAGCAGGTATTGTTGAGTTCACACAGGCAGAACTAAAGAACTTGAATATTTTGCTCAAAACTATTGAAAATAAAATAGTTAATGAGAAAGAAGAGGACTTTTCAGATGATGGTACAGTAGCCCTTCATTATGAAGATGATGAAGATGATTGGGCAGACCCTAAAGATGACCAATTTAACTTTTAATTAATACAAACAGAGGGGGACTAACAATCCCCCTTTTTAATTTAAAATTATGCTAAAAGGATTAGACTTTTTAGATAGTGTAGCAATTCCCCAATATGTAAGTACTGCTGGTAAAAGCATAGAAAAGAAGCTAAACTTTTGGGATATAGACTGCTACAAAATAGACTTCCTTAAATCTCTTACAACACTTAATACAGCTATTTTATTGGTAAAGGATGATGTATTACATTATGCCTTAACAATGAGTAAATTAACAAGTATTGTAAGTAAATTTACTGTTGAAAATGGTATTATATTAGAAGTGGAATTAAGCAATGGGGAAAGATTTGATGAGTTTTATAGTACTGCTAA
Organism: Romboutsia sp.; assembly: GCF_051659545.1. GTDB lineage: Bacteria > Bacillota > Clostridia > Peptostreptococcales > Peptostreptococcaceae > JBOFOR01. The sequence continues at coordinate 561 of NZ_JBOFOR010000271.1, forward strand.
GAATCCAATTGATGACATTATTGCCACAATGAATTTATTTAAGTTGTTACTTACAGCAGCAGTAAATGATGATGAGAATATAGAAAGTGTAACTTATTCATCAAATAATGTAGCTACATTGAAATTCTACCCTTTCTTTATTAGTAACTTTGGTGGGTTAAAGAGGTATGCTAAAGGATTGGAGATAATAGCATCACTTAATTTACTTAATAACTATCAGTATTTTAACTTTAATGAGATAAAATATAGAGTACCAAAAGAAGATATTAATATATTTAATTTTGTTAGTGGTGGTATTTCTGTAACTCCTCATATTAAAGGTAAAAGTATACAAAGTGATGGTATTTGGAATAATGAAGATTTCACTTGTTATGGTAAAACTAATATAGATACATACTATTTACATAAATTCAGAAATTCACGTAATGAATTAAACATAGATAATATTAGGAAATTTCTACAGATTATATTTTCCTATGTTTCATTTGAAAGCTTAACTGGTGGTCCTTATAATCACATTCATAAACAGATGTTTAATTTCTTAAATGTGGATAATTATGCAACTGTTATTAGTTCAAGTAATCCACTATTTAAAAAACTTAATCATTTCTTTAAGAATGTTGTTATTACAGAAAAAGATGTTAATAATACTATTCTAAAGAAACCAGTTTTAATAAAATTAGAAGATGGGATTTTTGGAATAAATGCTATTAGTAGTAGTGGACACCAACTTATTAGGTATGATAAAGTACCTAAAGATGTTATTACCCGTTGTACAGAGTTTATTAGAAAGAAGCAGGGCTTTGAAAAGTATGAGTTATCTCCAGTAGAGATAGAAACTTTGGAGAGTAATATGGCAATAATGCAAA
>NZ_JBOFOR010000272.1:0-40223 GCF_051659545.1 Romboutsia sp.
CTCAGGAACAAGTACAGCATCTAGCTACAACTACAGGACTTAGTGAGGTTGCTATCAAGAATAAATTAGACGGAATGCAAATATCTATTTGTGAGCAAACATCTGCACTGAAAGATTCGATATACAATTCCTCTACTGCAAATGCAATGGGGCAAAATGCACTTGGTGAAAAAATGACTGGTGTTGGGTATAGAGTAGAATCAAATTCTAAAGATATAGAAAAAACAATTCTAGTAGATGGTGGACTAACTAGAAAAAATGACGATGACAACTCAAATAGAAATCTAGGAGTGACAACAACAGGATTTCACAATATTGACAAATCTTTGTGTCATTTAGAAAGCAATTTAACTGGGCAAAATTCTGCACATGACTCAAAAATGAGTGCTGAACATTGCGAGATTAAGGGCTTAATCAAAGATGTTAAGTACGATATCACAAAAGAACTCGAAGCAAAAGGTAATACTATAATTGCTCACGCTACTCACAATCATAATGAGTCAATGGCAAAAATGGACCGCATCCAAACCGAGAATCTCTTGCAAAACAAAAATGATCAATTGAGAGAGCAAGATAGACAAATTGACGCATTAAAAACAGCAACTCAACTCTCACAATACAACGATTTGAAAGAAGGGCAAAAACAAATAGAATGTGAAAGAAAAAGATTGGCTGACAATGAGATCTTGTCTCACAATATCAACATTGGAAACAAGACTGCTATTGGTGACAACAATTTTAACAATCGTATGGCTGTAATGGAAAGATCTATAGCAGATCTAACGCTAATTTTGAATAATTTCTTCTCAAACAATAAGTTTATCGGCAATAGTCTTTCTATTGGTGGTAGAAACAATGATACAGGTATAGGCAACTAACTGAATTGTTGCTAATAATTATTAATTTTTTATAGGTGAAAATATGAATTTCATAAAAGAGAAATATGCAAAAACTTCTACAGGAAAAAAATTGTATGCTGAAGAAGACATAGAAGAAGACATAGAAGCAAGATCCAGCGAAGGCACGGTGACGCGTACTGATTCTGTAGATATTATATCCTCAGGTGAGGCAGATATAGTAGAGTCAGCATATTCGACGCTTGGAGAAATTAAAACTTACAACATGGTAAAAAAAGTCTCAGCTGATGGGCATTCTTGCAAAATCACTTACAACGCAAGCTTTCCTATCACTCACACAATAACAGCTACTGTATCTACTAGCGACCCAATAATCGAGGGATAGATCAATTTCTAAAAGTTACAATTGTTACAACCCCCGTCCTACGGGGGCTAGATGAATGAGGGGGTTATGAAAAATAATAATAATAATAATAACAATGAAATAAAGCACAAAATTGTGGACTTAATCACAAAGGATACCGATGATGAGATGATGGAAACAAAAGAATGCACAGTCTCGTCAGAGGGGGATATAGTATTCTCACAGGAGTGCAAAAGCAAAATCAAAGATGTAGATATTACAAATGTACATAACGATATTTCAGAAAATGGGAAAAAATGCATTACAACATTTAACGTAATTACAACGTTTGTAATTACCATTACAACAAAAGACGAAGAATGCTCTATCAAATTTGTGAAGTGATAGCAACTACCAAAGTGAAACCCTCGACAATATGGCGAGTGTAAGGTATTGCAGTGAATTGCAATACCTTTTTTGAGAGGAATTTATGGAAAATAAAAAACTGATAATTGAAAAAACTATAAATTATATGTTCAACCTTCTGAAGAATTCCGAAGATTTAAAATTAGATTGGACTGAAATCAATGTGGATGAGTTAGCAACAGAGCTAAACACAATACTGAAAAATTTCAGCACATCAGAATCATTTATAAAATTTAGAGGTGATTGTCACACTGCGATATTTAAATTTTTAGACAAATAATTATTAATTGTGATATAATTAATATATGGAAAAAATATTAGCAATATTAGTATATATAGGTGAGGTTGGCATATATTTAGCACCTATAATATACATAGTGAAAATATACTTTAAAAAAAGAGCTATGGAAGCAAAAAAATTACTCGATATGCAAAATGCTTTGTATTACATCTCCAATTTAGAAGGTGAAAATAATATAGAGAATCACGATGCAAGTGAAGAGACTGTGAGTGATTGTGAGGAATGTGAATAGTTCACAAATTCTTAACTAGTTTACAAACTTCAAGCAAATAAAGTTCATAAGAATAATCCAAAGTACTTACAGGAGGGTTATAGCTGTAAAATTCCAAGGTTATTTTTTTTCGTGTCTTTTTGTTACTTTGATCGATGTTTTGTAAATGCCATTTTGGACGTGCTACCTTGTATCTTTCGGCAATATTGCTAGAGACATTGCTCAACCTAAGTGTAATATCCATTTTAGTGACTGAATAGGGTTTAAACAGTCTTGTAGCAGTGATTTTCACAACTCTAGTAGCTTCACATGGGTCACCTAAATTGACAATAATATTCTCACGATTCACTCTCTGCATTAAGAGAGATTCTTTCACTTTTTTGTACAAGAGAGATATGCAACACAAGAATAATTTTGCCATAACGCGTTATCTTAAAATAATTTACAACGATTATATGGTTTTTTTTCAGAAATATCTATTTTGATATAGAGACCCCATGTATTTCGATATAATGGGGTCGAGTAGTGTTAAACTTGACTATCACTATGCACGCAGTCTCACAAAATAGAGTGAGAAATCCTATTTGTAATAGTGGTATTAGATGGGTAGTGTAGTGTAGGTGATGGGTCGCTAAGACTTTCAGTAGACGAAGTTTTTGAGATGCCACCTGAAAATATACCTAATTTCACGGCAAAGTGTTTTGTCTTACTGTTTGTCTTTGACACTAACTTGTCCTTTTTGTGGTCAGAGTCCAATTCCTCGGCACTAATAGACATTGCTCTTATTCTTTTTCCGTGCGAGACTCTATTTTCTAATTTTTTTTTTCCATTTCGATTTGGAAATCTGAAGGTTCTACGCTATTTAGTTGCTTTTGCAGATAACAATCTAGATTCCTGAATGCTAACTGGGTCTCTTTAAATGCTTTTATTGCGTCTTCTATAAATGGACATTCTTTTTGTAATTTTTGTACCGCCATCACATCATCATAAAAGTTAGGATCCGAATCTTCCCTTCTTTGTTTGTTAACTCTGATCCAATCTCGATACCCATTACCATAGACTGCTAGATAAGGTCTCACCTGAGTATCTATCATGACCTCTATGTCTGTAATCAATTTTGCAATAACAGAATCATTTTTGTAAGGATACAAAATTTTCTGCTGATTTCTAATCAAGTCTAGAGTATTAAAAATGGATGTATTACAATTCTGCAACAAGTCGTTATCATCCCACGGAACGGTCGCTTTAGTAGTTCTCAATTGAGCTTTGACAGAGCAACACAATTCACTGATGATCTCTTTTCTCTTTTTGATATCTATTTCCATTGTTGGTAATTAAAAAAAACAAGATTTGTATGTGAATTATAGCATTTTGTGAGTAGATTTTTTAAGAAGAATCTAGAAATTTAGAATTTGCAAAAGTGGAAAATAAATGTTATAAAAAAAACTCTTTTATAACATTTTATTCTCTCTTACCGTTTTAACTTGCTGGTCAAAAACAATAAGAACTTAAAACACTATGAGTAAATATAGTAACACAGCTTACAAAGATAAGCAAGCAAAAAAAACAAAAAAAAATAAGCCAACAGTAGAGGCGTGTGCAAACTGCATTGGAAAGATAACTTTACATCAAAAAATTACTCCAATTACCCCTGAATTCTTAAGGATTATGATGTGCAGGGAAAAATTGTACAGTCAGAGTCAGTATCACAAAATCAGCAAAGAAGTGAAAGATATCTTAGGAAGAGGTGGGTTTACAGTGATAAGGATGCTGAGGGTAGACAAAAGCAAGGTAAGCGAATGGTGGAGCTGTGTAGTCTATACACATTATATATATGAATGGTTCGCATCACTAGATCAAGAGAGATTCGTGAACTATATAAATAGCAAAGAAAAATACAAAAAGATGTACGACGAAAAAGGTCTTGACGAAGAACTGTTATTTTTAATATTTAGAAATAGATTTTTTAAATGGGTTGATAGGGATGGTGAAACAAAGAAATCAACCCACAAGTGTATGATTGCAGTTCACACTATGAGGAAGAAAATCCATCACACAATCAACAAACAGATGAGAGAAAACTTAGATTTGCAAAAAATCCTTGATATTAACAATAGTGAAAAAAAAAGTAAAAATGTAAACAACATTGATAAGAATGATAAAAAGTTTGCATTTACAGGTCACTATTACCATAAGAAATTTTCTGAATTTTTAGATCAAGAATATGAAAAATTAATAGGAAAAGGAATTTTCAAATTTCCAAGTGTTGAGGAATCTCAAGAGATTTTTAACAAAATTTATCAAAAAGAAGCTCAAGAGGATATAGATTTCAGAAATTTTGTTAGTAAAGAAAAAGAAAAATTAATAGGAAAAGGAATTTTCAAATTTCCAAGTGTTGAGGAATTCAAAGAGATTTTTGATATTAACAATAGTGAAAAAAAAAGTAAAAATGTAAACAACATTGATAAGAATAAAAACAATAACAATAACATCGGAGGTCTAATAAGCAATTTAGTTCCTACATTTTTTAAAAAAATAAGTAAAACCCTGATGTTCTATAAAGAAACCATTTTAAATTCAAACAGGAATCTTAAAAAGAAACGAATAACCTATTTAGGAGGATATTTTTGGGGAAGGTACAAGGTAAGTGAGACATTTAAAATTACAAGGAAGAAGTGCAATGAGTACAAACAGTCTACCAACTACGAAGCCGTAAAATTAAAGCAGGTCAGTAAGGCTGTCAAAGTATTAGAAATATGGTGTGAGTGTGAGAATATACAGGTAAAAGAACGATATTTGCATAAATGCAAGGATGGAAGAGAGATATGGATACTACGTCCCTGTTCTAGTAAGAATGTTGACACTTCAATGAAGGCAAAGAGATATATTTTTAAAATGCTAGCACTAATCTTTAGAAGCTATAGAAAGGAATTTTGGGAACTTCTAGAGTATCTAGGAGTAGAAAGAATCAAAACAATTAGAAACAGAATATCTAGAGATTTTACACAAAATGTAAGCAAAGAAGATTGGTACAAGATGATAATGAAAGTGTATCATTATCTGATTTACAGAGTGGACGAACACGTGCCAACTACCAACCCATTCAATGTGTACTATTGAACTATTGAACTATTGAAGTTTTATTAATAATAGTTCATAATTAAAGATTATTAATAATAAGAAGCAATATGGATTTTTCAATAGATCTACAAGTATTACCTGAAGTTTTGGAAGATAGCATTCCAAGATTAATCGAAGGTATGGAAGAAAAAGAAAATTTGTTTAGACTTTTGAAGATTGAAAGTACAGAAAATGACGAAAAATCTAGATGGATTTTGGCAGGGAAATCAGAAGAAGGGAAGAATGTTTGGGCAGAAAAACAAAATATAGACAATACACTACCCTTAGAAAAAAAGAGATTGGTAAATTTTATAAGATATCTTGATGGAGATATCGAAGAATTAATAGCAAAATATCCTAGGACTGCAAGTGAGTTAGTAGAGCAGTATTGCAAGGAAAAATATATAGTAAAAAATAATAATTTAGACAAAAGAGAAATCTTAAGGAAACATTTTCACAGGGATGTGGCACCTATAGTTCTCACAGAGATAGTTAGAGATGTTCAAGAAGCTAGGGATCTAGTAATAGACAGACATTACAAAGAAAAATTATCAGAAAGCTATGAAGTAAAGATAAAGAAAGCTCCTTGGAGAGAAGAGTATATAAGGGAAGAGGATGCTTTGGAGATAAGAGAAATTATAGAAAGAATAGCCTTTAAATGGACTTACAAGTCGTCAGACAAGATAAAAAACAAAGCTAAATGGAACTACAATATGAAGACAGCTTTGTCAAAAAACGGATTTAGAATAAAAAAAGTGTTAAATCTGAAAGGATTTCCGATTTATGACTATGATTCGATAAAAAAAGATAGTGAAGATATTGATTATCCATCCCTATACAAAGAAGAGCTTAGGTACAAGAGAGCAATAGATTTGAAAAAAGCAACTAACTACGATGATTCGCATATATATTTCAGTGACGAGAATGTCTCACTCTATATGAAAGAATATCACCCAGAAATATTTTTCAAGCATGAACACGAAAAGATATTCTACTGAATAATTAATTGATAATTTAAGCTTAAGAAGCTATACTTAAGAAAATGAAAGAGAAAGTTCGAACTTAGACAGGAACAACTTCCTCCTTACCATAGGATTATACAGTTTATTAATTTGAATTACAAATTAATTTTTGATTCTTTCTTTCCTTTCATTGATTTTTATTTATATTATGGATGATTTTATGGAAATTAAGAATAATAATCAAAGTAAAAATGCAAATGCAGATCTAGAAGAGTTGATATTAGCATATGTATTTTTTTATATTAAACCTGAATATTTTTACCCTGTGTTAGAAATTGTTAATGAGAATCATTTCTTTTTCAGAGAGAACAAGCTTGTATTCTTAGCATTGAAAGAAGCTCTGAAACAAGATATGCCATTGCATCCAAAAACAATTAGATATTTATTAAAGCCATCTGATTTTGCACATCTTGCAGATGAAAATTTACAGAAAAGCAGAGGGTTAGATCAATATTTTGCGAAATTGATGTCTAACGTAGAGCTTGGTGTATTTCATTTAGATATATACCAATTATGCATGAAATTAAAAGATTTATTCCTTAGAAGGAGAATCGACCAATACTCACACAAAACTTTGAAAGATATTGGTAATAATGCACTGAGTACTGACGAAGTTCTAGACTCCATAGAAAAGAATGCTGTCGAAGTTAGGAAAGATAGCAACTTTGATAGCAATTTAAAATGTTTTCAAGATGTTGCAAGTGAGCAGTATAAAGAGATACAGAGATTGTTTAAAAGTGAGGACAAAATACCAAGTGGCGTAAGCACAGGTTTTTCTGATATTGATAAATTCATTGGTGGATTTGCTCCATCAGATCTGATTATATTAGCAGGGCGTCCATCAATGGGGAAAACTGGACTTGCACTAAATATTGCTGTAAGAGCTAGCAAAGTAATATATGAGATGGAAATAAAAAGACTACTTTCAGAATCAGAAAAAGATGGAGAGGAGAAAATCTCAAGAAAGAAACAATCCATATTAATTTTCTCCTTGGAAATGTCATCAGAACAACTGGCAAACAGAGTTATTTCTATGGAGTCAGGGGTAAATTCATTTAAAATGCGTACTGGTAGGATAAAGCATGAAGAAATGGAGAGAGTATTACAGAGTGAACGCATTGTAAGCAATTTAGGAATTGATATCGATGATACGGGGGCTTTGAATATAAATACAATGAAAAGCACAGCAAGGCGTTTGTCTTTAGTAAAGGATGTAAAATTGATAATTGTAGATTATCTGCAACTTCTTTCTACTGGAGTAAGCAAAAAATATGGGAGTAGGGAGCAGGAAGTTTCAACTATTACACAAGGTCTAAAAGCGATTGCAAAAGAATTGAAAATCCCAGTTTTAGCACTTTCACAATTATCACGTGCTGTAGAAACTAGAGAGGATAAAAGACCTCAATTATCAGATTTACGTGATTCGGGTTCTATTGAACAGGAAGCAGATTTGGTAATGTTTATATATAGAGAAGCTTATTATAAAATGAATAAACAACCAAAAGAAGGGACGCAACAGCACGAACAATGGCAGTCGGAAATGAGTGGAATAGTAAATAAAGCTGAAATTATTATAGCAAAGCATCGTAATGGCCCAGTTGGGACAGTTTCACTGCATTTTGATCCTGATATAGTCACTTTTCATACTATTGATACACATCATTCTTAATATGGGAAAGGTTGGATCTGACAGCAAGAGTCTCAGAAGCATAAGACTGAGAACTGACTTCAAGATGATAAACTTGAGGTTTGGCAGGGATAGACCTAGATATGCAAGAAAAGGGCGGAGTGCAACCCATATTTCCGTATATTTAAAAGACATTTGTAAGAAAATAGCCCAAGATATTGGGTATGAAAGGATGATGATCTTGAGACATTGGAAAGATGCTTTTCCAAAAGAATATTACAGTGATATAGAATTCTCACATCTTAGAGAGAATAAGTTTAATGTTTCACGTGAAACAAAAAACGAAGATGCAATTATATTATACATCAAATGTACAAATTCGTCTACAGGAATGATGATATTTTATCAAAAAATAGAAATTATTGAGAAAATGGCTCGGATAATTGGATGTAGAAAAGTAGTCGATATAAAAATATCAAGATAATTACAGGAAGATTCAGTTATTCGAAAAATTCGAATAACTGCCAGTGATGGAAAATTGGGATATTGCCCCCCTCTTCCGCTATATTGACCCCCCCTCTTCCCATTTTAGTATAAGATTGATAGAAGGGGAGGGGTGTTCACTTTTCCCTATCAATCATCAAAAGCTCTGAACCTAACAATTTGATACAAACCATTGTCACTGATTGTCAAAACAACATTTGCTGGTAGATAGTCTGCTATTTCTTGATTGTCATACGAATAAAAATTTTTAATCAATTCGTCGTCTATCAATAGTCTCTTCTCACCTTCTTTGTATGATTTTTTTTCTCTATGATGCATTATAGATAATTGAGCACCTGAAAATACACCATAACAATTCCAAATCTGATTCAGAAAATCTTGTATAGCTACCTCTTCTTCAAAGATATTTTTTCCTCTAAGCCCTAAATACCAGCAATAACTATAATTGATTAACAGCGATACTTTTTCCTTGCTATCAGATTCTTTTAATTTATTTGTAAAAAAATCTACTATTTTTTCTATATTTGACTCTAACCCGTCTTCCAGTGAACTATCTTTCTTTTTGACCATTTCTAATCCTCTCAATCGTTTTTGCTATTCACCTTTCGCTTTCTAGCATTTCTTCTACTACCATTCTCTTTCTTTTTGATGGCAAAATACATATAGGAATGTCCTTAGGAATGTCCTTTAATTTTTCTTTTTTTAGAAAACTCACAAATCTTAATACATATACTTGTTACGTAGAAGAAAAACAAACTGTAGATTATGCAAAAGCCTTTTGGAGCAAAATACGATGGGATTTTGTAGAATATTAAAAAACAAAACAATGATATGTGAACCCACTCTGCCCATGTGAGACCCTTTAATACTTCCATTATTGATATATTATCATCCTGCGGTGGTTTCACTTTGTCCAAAAAAGATCTTATTAAGAAAAGAAGAAAGTGAATTAGTTGTGTAATTATCACATACCCTTTTGGAGTCAAAAAGTGAACTAATACAACCCATGCTAAGCGTTTAATAGTTCTTAGACGTTTCTTAGTATTTATGCTTGTTTTATTTTCAGAAATATTACAACCATCTTCAATGCTGTGATAGACATTGCAAAATTTGCATTCTTCTAAGTGTTTTACTTTTTCACGCATTCTAATTTTAGTTCACGATAGATAATTCTTACTTATATTATATCTATTTCACTTCCAAAAATACGAATTTTTGCAAAATTAGTACTATAATTAGTACTAAAGTAGCCCTGCAAAATATATAGATAAATTTTACCCCCAATAAATGGATAGAATAAGGGTGAAATTTACTATATTATAGAATACTGATAGTATTGTATAATATAGATTGCGGGTTAATATTAAAAATTTATGATTACAAAAATTACAAAAAGTAAAAAATACAGTAATGTGTACTACCACACCTTAAAAGGTGATAAGAAATATTTTTTTAGATATAGTAAAGATGGAAAATATTATAGAAAAATAGTGGGATTGGAATCTAATGGAATCACAGAAAAATTCTGTTATGAGCAATTTCTCTCTAATCTAGTAGAAAAAAAAGAAAAAAGAAAGAATTTCACCTTCAATGAAATAGCAGAATTCTACTTTCAATCTAGACCCATATACGCAACCTCCGTAAAATATTATCACCAAATCTACCTAAGTAGAGTTTCTCACTCTCACTTAGGTAATATGTATATATCTGATATTACCAAAACCCATATACAAGAATGGCAAAAAATGATCTTGCGAAAACATAAGATATCAAAATCTTCTATTAACTTATATACAAAAGTACTGAGTGCTATTGCAAATTACGCAATCAAAAATGACTACCATACAGGTAAGAACATATTCTTACTATGCAAACTTCCTAAAAGCGAAGTCATAAGAGAAAGATTCCTCACGAAGGGTGAAATTTCTTTGTTGCTGTCTACCGTGAAACCAGAAAGTACTTTATATTTTTTTGTGTTGCTTGCATTATCTACTGGGGCAAGGGTGCAGTCAATTTTAAATATTAGAAAAAAAGATGTTAATTTCTCGCAATCCTATGTGAATATTAGAGATACAAAAAATAGCTCTACATACAAAGCCTTCTTTGCAGAAGAATTAGCCAATCTGCTAAAAGAGTCCTGTGATTCACTAGATGATCCAAATTCATATATTTTAAAGGAAAAGACAGGGATTAATTCTAAAATCTCCGTTAAATTAAAAAAAATATTAGATGAATTATTTAATAAAAATCTAGACAGGAAAGATTCTGTTAATAGGGTGGTGATACACACTTTTAGACATACTTTCGCCTCACACCTAGCTATCCAAGGTGTACCTATTATAAAAATCCAAGCTTTGCTAAATCACAAAAACATCCAAATGACGATGAGGTACGCAAAGCTAGAGCCTGATGCTGGTAAATCCGAAGCTATCGAGCTTGCAAGGGGGTTTTTTGCTTCTTGAATAATCCTCTTCCGCACTAAAAAGGATTCCTACTATATTTTTTCCATCAGGAAAAAGTTGCAATCACAGAATAATTCGACTATAATATCACTGCAATTGCATAATAGCAGTTGTAATAGCATCAATGCTTTTTAGTATTTCTTCATAAAAAAATTATAAAAAATAAAAACTAGGGCTTTCGAGGGGAGTTGTGAAAACAGCTTCCTACCGAATTATGGGGGATTCAGTTATTCGAAAAATTCGAATAACTGCTAGTGGTGGAATTTTGCATCCACTATTATTGGTTCATAGAATATTCACGGAACAAAAAATGATTAAAATAATAAGCAAAGCAAAAAAAAGACATAGGTATGTGTACCTTTGTAGTCCATATGTTTATAGCAATCTAGATGCTAAAACTATTGAGAACAATAGAGAAAAAGGGATACTCACCACTCAATGGAGCACAGTACAATATCCAAGTGGGGAATTCTTACCTACACTAGCCGAGGATTTTTATAACGAAATTAAGACTGGGGCGATAACAAAGCTGGATGTTCTAGTATATACAACTACCGCTTGTAATCAAGATGTGTTAGAGATATTCTTTCTCCAAGAGCATATAGTAGAGCTCTTAAACCAAATCAATCAAGACAAAATCTGTGTCACTTTTGCATATCACTTTTTTCACCTTAGATTTGGAAGACTAGATCGAAGTTTCGACAAACTGGGTTTAGATTGCGTTCCTAATAGGGCGGTTATCAAATTACTCACTACTATGTACGAAGTATCTAGTGATCATGATAAAGATTTCGAAATTCACAAAACATTCTGTGTTGAACATCATCATTCAGCTAATAATTTGTTTAAAAATGATTACATTGATGATGTGTCTGAAAACGATTATTGGACAAAATCCTATCTATTTTTAGAAAAAATAAAAGAAGAGATATTAAAACCACACCATTTTATAGTGGCTTGTGACACAGGAGTTGCGTTGGATGTAATTAATTTGGCAGGAGATAACATTATGATATGCGATTCACTGAGAACTTTCGAAATCACTCAGGGTAAAAGATTGCCACAAGGTCATTGTTTCCATGACAAAAGAACTAGAAATTTCGATTGGGCTGTACTAAAAAAAGTACGGACTGGCGTAGGAGAAACTCAAATTGTCGGTTTAGAAAAAACATATGACGAACTATGCACACTTCACGACAGAGATTTTGTTTTGATAGATGATATGGTCGATGGTGGAAATACTTTGCTAAATGCTGTGAATTTTCTACATGAGAACGGTGCTAAGAGTATTATAGCATGTGTCACCCATGGGGTACTTACAGGTAATGCTGTAGAGAAGATTACTAACTGTGAGTATTTAGACAAATTATATATATCTAATTCTCTACCACAGAAACAGGCGGTACTCGATTGTGCTAAAATAGAAATAATTGATATTATCAACTCACAGATTAGTGAGGATATGGCAAGGCACTAATCTTCTATTTCACTATTTTGCATTGTGAACTTGTTGTCTACCATTGTGATCAATTTGCTAACTGGATAGTTATAGTATTTGCACAACAAATACACACCTTGAAAAGAAGCTTTCATGTCACCTTTTTCCCAATGGAATAGACAGGAAATAGTTATTCCGGCTTCTTTGCAGACTTCAGAGCGGGTTTTTCCCATTTCACAACGGATTGAAGCTAATTTTCTTCCCACTAATTTGTTAAATTCTTTTTCGTTTTCCATGTATTAATAATATTATACATTCTAATCAGAATCAACAAAATTTTATTGAATTTTATTGAATTTTATTGAATTTTGTAATAAAAATGATATAATTGTACTAAGAAGAGAACACAGTTTGACTACGACAAAAAGTGTTCCATGGAGCGGTTTTTCATGGAGATGATAATCCGCCCTACGATTAAACTATAATAATATTCCTAACAAATCAAGTTCTCTTCTGTTATTTAATATTGAAATTATAAATTATGGATAATTATATAGAGAATAATTGTGAACCTGAAGATGCAAATAACACGGGTGTAACAGTAGAAGAGAAATACAAAAAATTATACGAGGAATACAGCAAAATTCACAATAAATATAAGAGTCTTTTGGAAGAAAATATTAATTTAAAAGAATCCATCGTGAACAGTGAATCGCTATTACCCGTACCTAATTTAAAAAACAATGAGCTTTCTAATTTTAACAAAGAATCATCATTTTTGACGACGATAGATCCTGAGATGACAACTACACAGAGAATATTAAAATACAAATATCCGAAAATTAGCATTGAAAATGCAGATCTCTGTTTCATTCATGCTTTAATTAAGCAAAATAATTTTGATTTGCTATCAAATGATATTTACGTTACGGAGTTCAAAGGGAGAATCACCACGATGATCTCGATCAAAGGACTCAGGAAGATTGCAAGTAGGAACATGAACTACTCACTAACCATTTTGTTTGTTATTAGACTTTCTGATGGTTCTTTGCAAAAAACTGATATTATTGATGGTACGGACAATCTAGTAGGTTGTAAAGCTACAGTAGACTATTACGATAAAGATAAAAACACATTCACTGTTTCACGCTATGTAAAATTAAAAGACTATGATACAAAAAATAATTTGTGGGTTTCGAAAAAAACAGAAATGATACAAAAAGTAGCAGAAGCCTCCGTGTTACGGGCAGTATGTCCTGAGACATCTTCTTTATATTTAAAAGAAGAATTTGACAAATGTGAAAAGGATGCTAAACAACCAAAACAAATTATCGATACAACTGACAAAGAACCTAAAAATGTTACTTCTGACCGCGAACAATGAACATAAGTTTACACGGGTTGTGCATCACATCCTCTTCGCTAAGAAGCGTAATTGACCCAGCGTCATTTGATAATAAAGATTTGTACACTAGGATGTACAATGCTTCTATTCAAACGATCAGAAGGATCGTAGATGCTCCATCTGATGACAACTATATATTTCGTGAAGGTCATAACAAGGAAGACGAGATAGTGAGTAATCATTTCCAATCAGAGAATTTTGAAAAACAAAAAGTTTGCGGAAGGATTGTAAATGTTGGAGGTGTGAACATTCCATTTAGAGCTTTGATAGATGTATATGATAGTGACACAAGATCGATTATCGAGATAAAATCTGCAATAAAAAAAGAGCCTGATCTTAGTAATATTAACCATTGGATCAATGAAATATATTGCAAAGCATATAATGTGCAAGCACAAGTGCAGATGTTGTGCTGTTCAGATTTTCACAAGATGAGATTTTTGGTTTACACAAAATCTAATAATCAGCTCTATTACTCCAAGATATGGGAGCAAGATAAGCTCTTTATGCAAAAGCATGAAAAAGTAATTCTCCAGTACTGGAAAATGCTGTGTGATGTGAACAAAAGATATTTAGACGGTGACCAACAAGTAAAATTGAAAGTCCATGAAAATGACACTAATTATAAATTATTGATATTAGGAGCAGAGATGGAAGTAGATATAGAAAGGTATATTAGACTTGACAAAGAATTGAGAGATAGAAAGGACGAGCTTGAACTAATTAAAAGAGAGATAATCCGAAAATTGGAATCTAGAAATTTACAAGATGTACGACTGAATGGGTTCTCAGCAAAGAAATACCCTAAATTAAAAACTTTTAAATACTCCGATATTGTAAGGGACAAAGGAATACTAGAATCTTTATCAGAAGAAGAATTGGAGTTATATACACACGAACTAGACGAAAAATATGTAATTAGAGTACAGCACAAGAAAGATTTTTTTGAGGAGGTGTGAAGTGATTGATTACGATGACGAATATGGAGAAGATTACAGTGAAGACAAAGATGCAGGATTGTCTGACTACGAAATAATCGCAAGAGACGAAAGGTTGGACTGGAGAGATGTATTATAGTTTTAGTGAACTACCCCGACTTCTTAGGAACTTAAAATATCCTATAAGGATATTATACTATATATAGTATATATACTATGCTATAATTTCATATAGAAATAAATTATAGCATAGTACAATGGCAACAAGTGGGTGTTCTGATCAAATTTATAAAGCATATGTTAATCTAAATTTAAAGTATGCAACTACAATCATCAAGAATACTAAATTTCTAGAGACACTCTGCCTACATATAACAGATTCTACTGTAACAAAATCCATTGTTACCAATATTATTACACCACAAAACACTACTCTCGAATTAATAGATGCACAGAAAGATTTCTCAGTAACATTGCAAATAGAAATGAATCGTATTGCATCACAATTCATATCATATGGCGGACTTAGGATGTTCTTTCTGATAACACCTTTGGAAAATGTGATTACTACAACCCACCCAATAATAGATACTGTATTAGATGTTATAGGATATGTAAAATCCAATGCAAATTCTTTAGCCACAGTTGCAACATTAATGCATTTTACTGAGACATTCGATGAATTCGCAGTCTTATACGAAAAGACGCAAGATAAATTAGCTACGAATCCATCCAAAAATATATGTCTATTCTATGATACAGACATAGGATTCATGAATGATTATTTGCAATTTCTTTCACTGACATATTCAAAAACAGAAAACGAGTTTTTGACACAAAATATTATATTTAGAAGACACACAGTCGATAATCATGAAAATGTTATTTCTTCTGTTGAAGAAAATAAGACTATGAGAAGAAATCTTCTATCTTTTATCTCTTGTGATGCAAATGGGGGATTTATTGGCTACTACACTTCTGGTGCTATGAACAATACAAATAGTTTTTGGGTGGCTCAAGTTAGATATGACCTACAGTTTTACATAATGCAATTGATATCAAAAGCTGTGCCATATAATGCTCTTTCTGTAAATGACAAAGTATCTGTTGGGACTAATTGCTTAGTATTAATTCAAAATGCACTAACTCGTGTGTTGGAATACTATAAATCACAAGGGGTCATTTTAGATTATTATGAAGCAATAGTTCCTGACCAAACATGGAATTCAAGAAATTCAGGAGAAGTTAAAAATGTCCAAATATCATACGCTGGCGTAAATATCATAGTAGCTGTTAATGGAGAAATATCTACTGATATTCAAACGGCAATAATAGAGAGTGGGGCATCTACTGCAACAGTTTCAGCTACAAGTACAATACATCTATTTCCAAAAGAAAAAGGTGTATCATATGAATCTTGGGGGGAAATAGTCAAAACTAAAGATAATACAGATACAGAGAATTTGGTTCCATTAATAAATAGTGAGGTCGCATAATGGTAACGACAATCTATACTCTCTCAAATAGCAAAATAATATATAGCAATGATGATGGTGCATTTATAGAGTTCACTTTAGCTATGGCAATGAAAGCCACTGATCCTAGAGTAATGGAATCATTGCTAATTGGTAATGGACAGCTAGCACGTAATTTAGTGAATCTTACAGATCCATATATAATTGAACTGACAATGAATGAAATATCTGAAGAAGAGAGGGATATGCTTTCTGAAGCTTA
Source organism: Romboutsia sp. (assembly GCF_051659545.1). Classification (GTDB taxonomy): domain Bacteria; phylum Bacillota; class Clostridia; order Peptostreptococcales; family Peptostreptococcaceae; genus JBOFOR01. The sequence continues at coordinate 16,392 of NZ_JBOFOR010000272.1, forward strand.
TAACAACTTTGATTCTAGTGGGATAATATCAATAACACAAAAATCATATAACTCTTCACGCGTCAGAACTACAACTTGGACAAACGCTATCCCTATAAGAAATGAGAATTATAATATGGAACTTGCTGAGAGTATCAAGTCAAAAAGAGTCATTATAACATTCGAATGTGCTGAGCCAACAATGAGGTATCAGTAGTATGGATGAAGCAACAAATAAAGCAATCCTAGATGAAATAGATCAAGCAATAGCAGAAGGAGAAAATAATAACACTAATGAAAGCTCTACTATAAATAATCACGATAATAAAAATATTAATAATGACAAAATTGATTCTAGTATAGACAAAAAAATTGATTCTACAGAAATTTGCATTAAATTAGATCCTGTAGAGAATGTAGCTGAATGCATGGCTTTAGCAATAGAAGCAGGAAACATCCATTATGGAATCCTAAATTTAATTAGAGTAGAAAACACCTTTTCTGAAGCAATAAGAGATAAAAAACCTGAAGAAATAGAAAAGATTTTTACTGAGGAATGTATCAAAATATTCAAGAAAAAATCATTGTTAGAACTATATATAGAAAAAATAATAATAAGTATCTTGGAAGACACATCATTTAATTATGCAAAAAAACTTCCAAGATTATTATTAATGACTAGCTATTGTCAAAAGAAAAAAGATCATGATCCTGACTTTGATGTTACTCCATATCATAAACTTGTAGAACTTGATGAAGAAGGCGACTATGTAATCACCAAAAATTTTGAAAAATTAGTAAAACAAAAATCAAGTAAAAATATAGATTTTGCTTTGGAATGCATAATAGATATTTGGGTCAAAAGAATGATGCAAGAAACATGTTTTGAAGTATTAAAAAAAAAAATACAGAAGTTCCTGATGACACAGGACTATATGAAAAATCTGAAGACTCAATTAGACAGCTACTTAAAGTATCAAGTGCACTTAGCGGAGGAGCAGGAATCTCTCAAACAACATGCTTTGAACGTGCATTCGGAATTGCGAAAGGGTTAAAGTTTGCAGATTTTATATGTATTTTTTGTAATTTAAGAAATGAGTGATACACCTTTAGGAGAAATATTTTTTGATGTCAGATTCCATTTTGATCCTAATACTGAAAAATTAACATTAAATCGTATAAAAAGATATACAAAAAAGATAGGAAAAGAATTAGAAAATATTGTAGCAGATTCAACTGCTGAAGGGATGGCTAAAGGTGCTAAAGAAGGAGCAAGAAAAATCGGGAGACATGGGTTTGGGGGCGGAGGATTCGGGTTTCTTACCCCTTTTAACCCAAAAGTAATGGCGGCTTATTTTTCTGCAAGATACATGCATATGGCAATGAATTCTTTATTTAAGATGTTAGACGAGACAATTAAGCAATATTTAATGAAATATCAATATGCAAAAAAAGAAGAAATCACAGATCCTACTAAAAAATCATTCGAATTACTTAAGGCTGTCAAAGAAATAACCCCTACTATGTCAACTAAAACTGCTTTATTTTTAGAAGAAATCACGAAAGGAACTGGATTAAAATCAACAGATATTGCATCTGAATTAAAGAAGATGATTGATGCGAAAAGAGCAGGAACACCAGAAGAAGCATTAAAAAAATACATAGATCTATTGAATTACAATGACGCTGGAAGAACTCTAATGCTACAACCTTTTGGGGGTTCAGAATCTATTGCATCTCAATTCAAGTATTCCAATGTAAAAGAAAGTCTACTAGACTTCTTGTCTGGGAAAGAATTTGAAAGATATGCAGATTCTTTTGAAAAACTGCTAGAGCAATCAGAGGCAATAGAAAAGCAAAAATTATTAGATAAAGCTAGTCTTGTTCAATCTCCATCTTTCAAATATGGGGCTGCTTCTATATATAAAGAAGTAAATGTAGCAGAAAAAAAGAGAAAAAAAAATATTGAGCTTGCAGAATCATTATGGATTAAAAATATTTTAGATGATTTAGAAAAAGATAAAAAAATTCGGGACTATGCAAGAAAAAACCCCAATATAATAGGGAAAATTGGATGGCTTGCTGATTATTACGAAAGTATTAAAGATGAACCCAAAGTAATTGCCACCTTAGAAGCAGTTAATAATACTTTGCTAAAGATACTTGACATAATGTATGACACAGATTCAGCCAGTAAATTTGATAATACTAAAATAGGGTAATATGGGATTAGAAGACTTAACAGTATCAGTATTTCGAGGTTTAAAGCCAAGCAAGGTTAATAATGAAAAATTATTAGAATCATTCAATAAAACTGTCAATTCTTCTATTATGAAAGTTTTATTCGAAGCACTAACATTATGTGTAATACAAGGTGGATTCTCTTTTAATCAGTATTTTGAAACATATACTTCATGGATGTATATTCCTAAATTATGTTTTATCCCATTTCATGTAATGTCTAAAGAGACATATCTGAATTCTTCAGAGATGCATACAAATACACAAGAGATTCTAACCTTCAAGCAAAAAATGCAAGAAAAATATGAAGATATTGATCCAAATAGTCTTAATGATAATTTGCAAACAGTTCTAAATTTAAACACAGAAACTATACCTCAAAAAGGAATTGCAGAATATAAGAATTTTCTGACAATAGAAGCTGAATATTGGATGAGAGACGAAAATTATATAATAGATACACAATTCCTAAAAGTAGGATTTCCTAATATACTAAAATTTTTGAGATGTGCTTTAGATTCATTGCCATATGATATTCCAGTTTATTTTTATTCTGAGAAATCAGGAGGAATATCACTACCATGGATAGCAACTAGAATCATCCCTGCAAGTATAGGAACTACTAATAAGAAAAAAATTGATTCTAAGCAAGTTTATACCCTTCATAAATTTCAATATGATACTAACAGCAAAAATGATAAAATCACATTCCATATTACGTTGCTATCATCGATGTTTGGGCTATATTCATCAGATAATGGATCTGCAAAAGATTCGAGTTCGAAAAACAACCAAGCGAACGAAAAAGCAGGCAGTACAATTGTATCTTAATCGTAAACTAAGCTCAGAGTCTTTGGGCTTACTCTGAGGTTAGAACTCCATCTCAATTCACATATTTCTATATGCTTCGACTTGTACACTAGAGAGGTTGCATTACTATATACTACATCTCCACATTTTGTTACAATCTGATAGAAACTCTTGCTTCTAAAATATGGAACAACAGGCATTTAATATAAAATATTTACTTCCTCCTGAGGCACTGGTTTCCGTGAGTCTTTGATTATGAAAAAATATTTTGGAAAAAGTATCATTCCAAGTATTGATATCCAAACAAATTTAGATTTGCAGATATTAATGCCTAAAATGGATTTATTACAATCTATTGGATATAGATATAATGGATTTAGAAATGATTATTCCATAACTGAACTTGAAGATAAAATCTTTGTTGAAAAAAATATTGACAATCCTATAGAAGATTTCACCTTTAAGTTGAAAGAAGATATCGATTCTGGATTTTATCCTAAATACAAATTACCTGCATTGATCAATGAAGAATTATATTGGAATAATGCAACTCTTCAAGAGTATCAATATTTATATATAAGAAATATTGATATAACTGGATTTAATAATCAGAACTATGAATATCAATATATGTTGGTTTACTCTGATTATTTATTCGACCTTCTATTAAGTAACAACTTTGCTGGCATTGAAACTGAAGGTAATTTTGGGATATTAAAACAAGATGTAGAAACACAATGTGTATTTACAATAGAGTATAATAAATATAATAGAGATATTCTTATATTGAAAATATTTAATGTTTATATAGAGGGATTATTGTGAAATCTAATGTTAGTACGACTCCAATGGTAAAAAAAGATATTTTTATTTATGGGGGAAAATTATTATTCACAACAAAAGAAGAATTTGCTATTCAAGCTCTTACTGTCCCCAATCAGGATTTTCTATATAGCAGCCAAATGGGCATGAGTGATTTGTCATATTTTCAAGGAGAAAATGCTAACAAAATAGCAGAAAAAACATTTAATAATGTCAAAAATGAAACATGTTTTTTTGTTATATTACGTAATAATTATACAACGAAACTCAAGCAGAATGGTATTAGATTAGACAAATTTGACTTATCGTATGAAGGATATAAATATGGAGAAATCACAATCAAGATTGCAGGGGTAAGATTCAGCGAGGTTTATAGATGACAATGGATAGCAGTACAGGAATATGGACTCCGCAAGATATTGATTACTGGCGTACCAAAAATCAAGAAAAACTTAGTCAACATCCGACAATTCCTTTCGATATAAGTGTTGGTGGAGACCTTTTTGTTTTGTTGAGTATGCATGCAGAAGGATTAGTAGCAATGGATGCTATAGCAGGAATAATCCAGACGTCAACTATTCAGAAATTGCAAGAAGAAAAAATCCTGATTGAAGGATCTAAAAGTATTACTCCATCAGGAATGAGAAGTGCATTTTTAAGTTTAGCACCATTAGTCCAGAAATGCTCAGTGATACAAGCAACAGTTGGTAGAGAAGATTGGTATATCTTCCTAGAACTAAACAAGTCATTTGCAATGGTTACAGAACAAGAAAAAGAAATACTATTATCCATGGGTTCTTCAACACAAGGATGTGGTAAATTATCATCAAAATATCAAGATTTAAATACCAAGACTATAGATGGGGATACGGGTGCAACTTCTTTACCTCGTAGTGATATTGTTACAATAGAAGGGGAGGGCATGATAGATGGGTCAAATCAAAAAGTAGGAGTATACACTATTTTAAATGAGATCCAAAAAACTCAAATGCCAAAGTTATTAATTAAAGTAGTTGTATTAGAAGGATTTTATGAAAGTGTACATTATACTACTGAGAGAGTAGACATACTGAATGATTTTAAAGCTAGATTTGTAGAGATACAAGAAATAAAAGTAGATTTCATAAAAATAGATTATACCCCTATTATACATAATGTTAGAAGAGCGGAATGGATGTACGAATTCAATTTTTATGATAATACTGATCCTGAAAATCCTATAATCAAAAACCAAATAGTAGTGAATGAATACGAATATATTACACTTGGAGAAGATGACCCAGTGAAAATATCATTCTATGAACAAGGAACTTATAATCTAAATGGATCATATACAGAAGGAGCTTTGATACAATGAAAAAATATTTTGGAAAAAATATCACTCCAAGATCCATACTATACAAAGAAAGTTATTCATTATCAGAGCTTTTTAGTTTCACTATTATTGATTTGGAACAAGACTGGGAGCCGGCTTATTTAATTGAAGCAAGCATTGATGGGCAAACAATCAAAATTATTCCTTCGTACATAGTTTATTATAACAGAGAAGGCAGGTACATTCCTGCTATGAATGGTGCTAATTACTATTATAATAATAAGGGATATGAAGTATTTGGAAATTTCCAAGCACTAAGTACTTATATTGCAAACTATTGCTTTCAATTTGGAATTTTAAATAAAAATTCTTTTGATATGTTAATCCCACAATATATCGTAGTTTTCGAAGAATCTGTGATAGATGGCGAGACTTCTCTTGATTTATATATTGGAAGTAAAAAAGAATTGTAAACTAATCTCAGAGCAAGCTCAAAGTCTTTGAGCTTAGAACTCCGTCTCAATTCACATATTTCTATATGCTTCGACTTGTACACTAGAGAGTTGTATTGCTATATACTACATCTCCACATTTTGTTACAATCTGATAGAAACTCTTGCTTCTAAAATATGGAACAACAGGTATTTAATATAAAATATTCACTTCCTCCTGAGGCACTGGTTTTCGTGAGGATTTTTCTATGGTGATACAAGCCGAAAGAAAAAATGGAAAAATTAAACAACTTGAATTACCAGATAGTGATTTAACAGCTAATGCTGGAGTAGAAGATTGGAGTGCTACTAATGATAGTAATCCTGATAATGATGGTTGTGTAATCTTTGAAAACTCAGGATCTGATGAAGTAAAAAAAGGAATATATATTCCTAAAAAAAATATAAAAATGGAATCTTATAGAGCATTACTTACTAAATATGATTCCATTCCAAATATTGAAAAAGTTCCAACAGTTGGAACACCTGAAACACTAGTTCCATTATTAGTTTCCGCAGTGAATCAAATTATAGATCAAATCACTGATTTAAAAGATTTTGCTAAAGAAGAATTGAAGAATTTGTAAACTAACCTCAGGGACAAGCCCGTGAGGATTTTTTTATTACTATTATAATCCAACAAAATTAGATACCATTATATAATGGTGAATACAGATACTGAATACGAATATATTACACGAGAGGCATTATATAGGGGGCATAGATTCCCTCAATTTGTTACTGCTTTGCATAAAAATTGGGTTAATATGCCATATACAATGGAAATTGATGGAGAGCAAAAAATAATTCTACCTAGATATGAATTAAAAGAATACATCCAATCATTAAAAGAAGTTGAGTATAGTTTGTATCAAGAAATTGTCAAATTCAAAGAAAGCTTCACTTTAGAAAATGCATCTCCTTTGTTTGCACGTACACTTGGAGATTATTTGCAGTTTATATCAATATTAGAAAATGATTATATCCAAGCTAATGTAATCAAGTCATTTAACGCAGCGTATTCTTATGCTGGCAGTACATTCAGTATTGTGAAGCTAGCAAAGATTATCTTTGGCGAGCAAGTAGAAATATCTTTTTTTTTGGAAGAAACACCAAAAAGAATTGTATTTGGGAATATAACCTTAAAACAAAACAGGATATTATGCACCCCACTCAACGAAGCACTTACAACTCCAGATTTGTATAAAATAGTGGCATCAAATATTTCAGGTATTGCAGAAATAATCCCTGTATTGAATGCATTTTTTCAAAAATTCACAATGGCAAATTATGCAACAGTGTTCGAATTCAATATATAATAAAAATATCGCAAATATGGTATAATATATAATAGTAGATAGTAGCAAAATATATATAATAGTAGATAGTAGCAAAATATGGATATTATTAAAAAAACAAAAAATAATATATCACCGCAACAAGAACCAAGAGATGCAGTAGGAGAAATTACTATTGATGAAATAGTAGACTCTACAGGCGGTCTAGTTACTGATTTGCAACCTGAAGACAGATTGTATATGGAAAAAGTAGTAGATGGTAAATATGAGGCTAGGGCTACTACTGTTGGGAGCATAGTTTCTAAAACAATAGATCAAATAGAGGACGAGATAGTTAGTTTGGTATTTAATTGGGATGTCACAACTGATGGCGTAGATATTGACTGTTTACAAATTCAAATTATTGATAAGAGATACAAAACATTGCATCTGGTGAACCTAAAAATAGGAGACATAATTCACGTATTTAATCTCTCTGAGTCTAATATAAGGAAAATCAGTATCGAACCTACGGAAGTATTCACAGTTACATCAGATATTACATATAACAATAACAGTGCGACAGGGGATAACAATTTGTTAAACAGGTCAACAATACAATCTCCTATTTCTTTTTTTAAAGATGCTAATATTACAGAAATATTTTCTACCAATATTATAATATATAAAGAGATAGCATTGGGAGATGCTACTATTCCTATGTACATGCTAGACGGTGATACTTTTTCAATAGAGTTTTCTGAAGATCTTACGAAAATAGTAGGTTATTTCAATATAGATGAGTTTTTTGTTCCATGGACATATGTTTCTAGTACTGGAGTAGCGACTTTTTTATCGGATACGATGATATTTTGTCTCAAAAACAATGATAACAATGCTTTGTTTACATCTGTTAACTCATCAGCAGTGTACAAGTTGGGTAAGATCTCATCGAATGCACATATAGTCTATAATACCAATACATTACTAGATAGTTTGCACCATATCCCTGTTATAAGCGTGTCAGGCTCGATAAACGGACTGGTAGGTAATAGTATGACGAATTTGATTATACTCTTGAGAAGCTATATAGGCGACTTGAATTCAGGTTCTGTGGATCAGGTAGTTTCAGTATATACTGAGATTGCGAATTTTTATAAAGTTTCTAAATATAACAGTAATTTGACTAAAGAGATCCTACGGGTATATAGAGACTTGATGAATGGTGGGCAAATTGTGACTGAAGAAACTTCCCATACAACTGTTGAGAGCAGAATCAATTGTTTTGGCACGCATGTGCATTTGAGCAAAACATATACTACCACTGCTATAATACAAGGCGGAGAAATTTCGATTTCCAATGGAATATGGGTGCAAACAACGTCTTCCGTCCCGCATGCAATGGGAACAGTAACCTATTTTGAAAAAGGTGAATTTTCTTTCCCAGTTTCTATTAATGAAAAAAATTAGTTCAATTATTTTTAAGAAATAAAATGGTACAACAGAAATTCAAAATAAAATCTAAGAATGCACTGAGCAGTCTAACAGAAAGCGTCCTTAGTTTGGCAAAAAACAATTCTCCTGTTGCAGTATCTCCTAGAGCAGATGCAGTAGGAGAAATTACTATTGATGAAATCATAGAATCTACAGGCGGTCTAGTTACTGATTTGCAACCTGAAGACAGATTGTATATGGAAACAGTAGTGAATGGTAAATATGAGGCTAGGGCTACTACTGTTGGGAGCATAGCAGAGTTTGGTGGAGGTGGTGAATTACCAGATTTAACTGAATATGCAAAGCTAGAAGATTTAGATACAGCAACGAACTTTACAGCAATAAATCCAACACTAGACACACCAGCACCTGAAGTGCTGGATAAAGTTGTTACTGATATAGAAAATGAAGTTAAGACAAACACAACAGCAATAACACATTTAACAGGAAGAGTAACAAATTTAGAAAATAGTGGTGGTGGAGGTGATGTATTTGTAGAACCAATCTATATCCCGATAGTAAGTGCTGATATAAATACAGCAGATCACTCGATTATAGTTGATTTATCTGCATATCCAGACAATACAAGTTTTTGTATAGATGTTGATATTTTAGATACAGAAGCTATTTTTATAATCAATATTATAGGAACAGATGTTTTAAATGGGTTTTTAGAAGAACTTTATTTAAGGGGGAATATAGGGTTTACTGATACTGAAAGTACAAAAGCTACAGATCTTTTTATAGAAGGAGTAAGAATAGTAGGTATTCTAGCAAGAGTTTTAAGACATAGAATAAAGTGCCGATATACAATCAATAATATTGATAACATTTTCTATTATGCAAAATATGATGAAAATGGAGGGTATATTGATGCAATTTATTGTGATAGAAACGAAATAGATGAAAATTTCTTTAGCATAACTGATACAACCACGTTTTTTTTCCCATTAGAACCACTTAAAAAAAAGGGTGGTGTTACGGGATATATACCATATACAGGGCTGGCATATGTGCCGATAACGTTTCTAGGTGTTTTTGAGTATTATCTAGATTGCAGCATGCTAATAATAAATAGTGTGGTGGAACAAAGTAGCGTTGGAAATTACAAGTATGCACAAGATAATGTACAAGATTATCTTTTATTTTATGGAAGAAGAACATATTTGCCAAATATATATTTTCCAAGAGTCCATTCCGATGACATTAAGGTAACAAAAGAATTGATTCAAACGGAGCTTTTATATGCTAGTTTTGAGGCTGTTTCTGGAAATAATGAATTTTCTTTTACTCCATATATGGTAACCGCAATAGGAAGGTTTGGAAAAGTGATGGATGTAGGAAAAATGACTGAGCAGGCATGATAGTATAGTATATAATATGCAATGGAGTATGAGTGAAGAAAAAAGCACACCCATTTGTTAAATGGGTTGGAGGGAAAAGAGGGGTTATAAAAGATTTATTATTACATCTTCCTGTGAATATCAACAATTATTACGAACCATTTGTTGGTGGTGGTGCATTGTTTTTCGAAATAGCAAATAAAGTGAATTATAGCTATATATCAGATCTAAACCCTGATTTAATGATTGCCTACAATGTTATAAAAACAGACCCACACAATTTAATTAATCTACTAAAAATTCATAAAGAAAATCATTCAAAAGAATATTATTATAAAATAAGAGATTTGCAAGAATTATCTTGTCCAATAGAGAATACAGCTAGATTTATTTATTTATTAGCGACATGTTTCAATGGATTGTTCCGAGTTAATTCGGAAAATTATTTTAATACCCCGATAGGTCGGTATAAAAACCCTAATATACTAGACGAAGCAAATATTAATGCTGTGAATCTTATATTGCAGAACACAGATGTAAAATATCAAGATTTTTCAAGGATAATTCCTAATATAGGTGATTTTGTGTATTTTGACCCTCCGTATCACCCTATTAAGGATACATCTTTTACAAAATATATATTTAATGGTTTTGCAGAATACGAACAAATAAGACTTAGAGATTTTATTATAACTTTAATAAAAAAAGGAGTAAATATAATGGTTTCTAATTCTAATACTGAATTTATCAGAGATCTTTACTCTGACAAAGATTTCTTTACAATAGAAAAGATTATTTCCCCAAGGGTAATAAGTTGCAAAAGTAATAATAGAATTCCTATTTGTGAACTTTTAATTACTAATAATTACTAATAATTATGTCAAAAAAGAATATAATTTCAGGAAGAAATGCTAATCAAAATGGAAAATATGTTCAAGATTGTGTCCACGACTTTTTAGACAAAGTATGTGGATATGAATACGTACCACCAAATAAATTTTTAGTTACTTCTAATTCTTTAAGCCAAAAACTATTTACTAGACAATTAGCTATATGTGATAGTATTGATTCACTCAAAGCAGATTTTGTATTATATAACCCAAAATATGGCAAACATGTACTAGATTTGGATTATCCTGTTTTTGATTTTTTCACAGAACTGATAGGGGAAAAATGAAAGAGAATGAATTGCAAGCATTAATAGTATCTGCATTACGGTTTAAAGGGTATTGTGTATGGATGAACTATCAAAATGTAAGACAAGGGTGGGATAATCCTATTGTATATACTATCCAAATGAAAAAACATGGATGGATGAAAGGCATCCCAGATCTCACGGTAATAGGAAGAGAAACAAATGGGAATACTATTATGCTATATATTGAATGCAAATCAGAAAAAGGTGTATTAAGTGCAGATCAAAAACACATACTAAATATAATAAAAGTTCTAGGAATAGAAACAAGAGTAGTCAGAAGTCTCGACCAGATACAAGATTTATTAGATAAAGATATTATTAGGGTTGAAACATTATTATTAGAACAAGATATAGAATATGCTAGAATAGCAAAAGAAAAAGAGGAAGCAAAACAATTAGAAAAATTAAAGAGAAAGGAAGCAAAACAATTAGAAAAATTAAAGAGAAAGGAAGCAAAACAATTAGAAAAATTAAACAAAGATTAGCAATTCATAGAGAAAGTAGGTATCTCTACGGGTGTCGATATGCAATCATTATTATTTAGACATAAAAAGATGCTAAGAGATTAGATAAAATGAGGATAATATCGAGATAATTTCTATATAAAGAATGATATAAAAATTGATAATATACTAGAAATAGTATACTATTATAGATAATACATATGTAATCTATAATAATAATAACTATGACTTCTGACACTGATATAGCAAATACTGGCGAAAATACACCAGTAGATAAAACAGTAAAAATCAAAGAAATACTAGAAGATCCTGAAATAATGAAAGGACTTGCGGAGACATTTATAAATATCCAAAAAGCCAATCAAGAAAAAGAAAGTCAAGAAAGAAAAAAATTGGATAAAAGAGTTGAAATAGAAGCTGATGAATATCGAGAAAAAAAAGAAATAGAAAATAATGCAAAAGCTGAAATATGGTACGATAAAAGAATAGCAGTTACAAGGCTTCCATTCGGGAAAGATAGACAACAAGAAGTCATAAAATCTTCATTGGAATGGCTAGAAACTGAAGTAGAAGAAAATAGAATTTCATATGCTGAAGCATGCAAATTAATGGATTTAGCAATTATTAATGAAGAGTTAGATTTAAATGACAAAATGTTGCAATTTGATCCTAAATACTCTGAGATAAAAGAGCTTTATTCAAGATCTGATTTTAAGAATAGACGTATAGTAAAACCTGAAGTATTAGAGCATGCATACTCTGAGACACTAAAGCAAATGAAAAATCGTGAGTATGAGCATAGTACACAACAAAGGAAAGAGCATGCAAAATATAATTCAAATTATACTGTAGGAGAGCCTGTATACATTACTGATTATAATTTTGGAGATGCAGTAAATATGTCGATCATTGGAGCAAATAGAATTAATCCAATGTTAAAGAATTTAACAAAAGATGAGTATCAAGAGAAATATGCAAAACAATTAGTTGTATTGCGAAAAGATTTAGATGCTGAAAAACCAAGAACGAAACGTAGTTATTAGAAGAGGTGATATGAGTACTTACTATAGTAGTAAAGGTAATTTAGTATATGGCAGACCAGTGCAAGGAAAGCCTGAAGCAAAAGGATTAACCCCTAAAGATGGAGAAGAAGCGGGATTGATAGCAGGTGTACCTGTAGCAAAAGAAGGACTATTAATAGTAGTTGCTCAAGATGCTATTGGTTATTATGGAATAGTAAGAGAACAAACATATATACCAAAGCATAGTTACAGCATTATTCTTCAAGATAGCACAACTCAAACAGTTGTAAGATGTTTAACAGAATCAGGAATCAAAGCGGGTGATTTACTTACTATAGCAAGTGGGAGATACATCAAAGCTGTTGCTGGAGATATTATAGTTGGCATGGCAATGACAGACGCAAGTGCAAATGGAGATGACGATTGTGTAGTGCTAGAACATAATATTTTACGTGGCATGGGGATTCCAACACCAACACCACCAGCATGAGCAGATAGATAGCAGGAAGGAGAGTTCATTCTTATGATATTTTTAATAAAATAAAAGGTAAAATTTATGTTTACAATAACAAATGACGTTATCACATTAAGTGAGTTTACATCAACTATGATGTATGGAAGAGTATTCCCAGATAATGTAAATAGACAGAGTATTTTCAGTGGCACAAAACTAAAAGCAGTAAACGTACTTGATCGTTCTGGGAGTCATTCAATAGTATTTAGTAAAGTTGAATTCCGAGACAATCCATTCGAAGGAATGTATGGAGATAGTAATGCAAAAGTTAATTATACAAACAAAGTAGTAGAAAAAGGTGATACTCAATATGAACTTGCCAATGTTGCTATACAAAAAGGAATGGGGAACATCTTAACTGTTGGTGAGAGTCTAGAAACAACCTCAGATTGGAATTATGACAATATAATGCAAACAATTGATGCTAATCTTGCTGAAGCTTTTTATAAAGCATGTGCATATAGAGCAGTTGTTGGAATAGATCTTGTCCATTTAAAAGGAATAAAACAAACACCTGATCAAAAAGCTGACCCTAAGAGAAATCTTTCATCTTTTTATGATATTGCTACCAACCCTGTAGATGCAGGATTAACAGCGACTATAATAAAAGGTGATTTAGATGGATTAGAAAAAATTACAAGTGAAATAAGAAATTATTTCAGTTTTTCTAATGTCCTATCGGGAAGTCCTAATATATCAAATTTAAATGATGTACTTATTTTAATATCATCCGATATATTAAGAGCTACATTCAAGCAATTTAATGCAGGGTCAGCTCCTTATATGACAATGGAAAGTTTCGTAAAAGAGCAACTACCTGAAGTGCAAATAGTACCATGTGATTTGATTAAAAATACAATGCTAGTAATTGAGCAAAATTATTCAACTTTATTATATGGTAAATTACTTGGCATCAGTGCTTTCCAAAGAGATCAAGATATTGTAAATTTCCGTGTTAAAAACACTATAGGATCTGTGATATGTGAAGACCCTACAAAAGTGATTTTATATAAAGACTTCATGACTGATTCTGCATTAATGAAAAATTCAATGCAAAAACAATCTGCTTCAGATATTGAATTAAAAGCATTGAAGAAAAAATATACTGAAATAGAAAGAAAAAATGAACAACTAGAAGAGAAGATTAACAATTTGGTCGAAAAAAGTTTTGTAAAATAATAGTATGGCAAATAGTGTGAATTTAGATGAATTTGATTTTACAGAAGCAAATATATTATTAAGCTCAGTAAATTCGCCTGCTATATCTAAATATAGTGCTATATTTAAGTTGTTTTCTATCTATTATTATAAAAATATCAAGGATGAAGAATCGACTGTAAATATAAATATTATTGCTCCAATAGAAAATGGAATAGATAGTGGAAATTATATTGATTCTATAAATGTAGCTATATTATATGATGAATTTATACATGGATATATGACTAGTATATATCTTCCTTCTCATGGGTTTTTAGGTGCTATCCTCAACAGAAAAAATGCACCGTTACAAGTTCAAATTCTTTAAGGTAATTTTATGACTTATACTGAAAAACTCTTAATTCTTCCTAAAGATAATGAGACTATTAATACACTTGTAGGAGCTATATCAGAAGTTAGCAGTGGAGGCGGTTCTGCTCCTGATTTGTCTGGATATGCAGAAAAATCAGGGTTGTACAAAGATGCCACAACTCCCGTAGACTTAGAAACTACTTGCCAAAGTTTTGAAACTAGAATCAGTAGTGCGGTAACAAATACTCAATTAACAACAGCATTAGATACATCCACTGCTTTTATGGTATTAGACCCAACTACAAGTACATCTGTTCCATTAGATACTGCACTAGCAAATATAAATGCACCTGCCACAAGAATGAGTGAGCAACAAATAGATGTAATAGCAAAAAAAATAGCAAAAGAAATAGTAGAAAACCCTGATTATTTAAGAATGATAGTTAAAAGTGTAACAGATGTTATCACTACATAAAAAACATGAATGTTAAAGTAAATATTGACTGGGATAAAATAAAAGATAAGGTTGAGCAATACCATTTTCAAGTTGGTGTATTTTCTGAAAATAATGCAAGAGCAAAAGTAAGTCATAAAAAATCTTCATTAACAGAAATAAAAAAACTATCAGCTAAAACTGGCACTCCTGCATATAGAAATATATTTAGATCATCTAAAGGTGAATCAAAAACAACAAACGCCCAATTATTTCAATATGAAATAGAGAAAGGTAGAAATTATATAGTAGACGCTTTTAATAATCCTGCTAATCTTTCAAGAATAATGACAATATTACGTCAATTTAGTTCTCAAAGTAGCAATTTAAACATGCAACAAGCATGTCAAGAATTAGTAAGAATAGTAAGACAATTTATAGAATCAAATCCCTATCGAATGCACAATGCCCCATCAACTATAAAACAAAAGGGACAAGACAAATGGTTTATAGATAGTAGACAAGCACAAATGAGTGTAAGAGCTAGATTTATGTCAAAAGAAACGCTTCTGGCTATATCATGAGTACACAGGGTGAATATTTTGTATTAGCATTAAAATTACAAGAGCAAATTACAAATACATTACAAGAAATGAAACCCGCTAAACCACATAAAGCTATTAATATCATGAATGAATATGAATATAATTCTATATCAGACAAAACAAATCTATACACTTTTTTTTTTGAAATAAAACAGATAGTAAAATTAAGTGATTATAACTATGTAGTAAGTTACACATTACATGAACATGCAACTACAGCAATGACAAACACTCACAGTATAGGAATGTTAATGTCATTAAAAAGGGCAACAACAATAACACAAACAAAAATTAAAGAAGGGTATTTATTTTCAACCCAAGTATTAGAAGATGTTATAGATATTGATGACCCTCTAACAAAAGGTAATGTTGATATAACAATCATAAAAGAAATTGAATTAGATATAGACACATATACTGATATAAGTGATATAGATATAAGTGATATAGAAAATAATACAAAAATAGATAAATAATAGATGAAGTAAAAAAATGTTAAATAGGTATAAAGTTTAAAAGAGTCATACCACACTTACAATTTATAAGTTGCATAGGATGCAATCCTTTGTAAGGTAGATATACAACGACCTCACTAGGTGAGTATGGTACATTTAGCATACCAATACCAACAATAAAAGTCTTGTTATATACTGCAATATGTGGCTTTCTCTTTATAATGGAAAAACTCGGATCCCAACTAGCTTTTTCCCCTTCATATAATCTACAAAATTCCATTAAAGAAAGTAAAGACATATGCTTGACAAATCTATTTGTAAGATTCTTTATTGCTTGAAGTTTTGCAATCTCTTGTAGTTCTTTTTTATATTCAAGTGTTACATCTTTAATATTCTTGATTCTTTCAATTTCTGCAAGGTATATAAGACTGCTATAAATAGCTAAATCTAGTACAACATACTCATGTTGCTTATTATTTGTCATCCCCACTTTTTCAAAAGGTTTATATAATTTACTTTCGTCTTCTTGTTTTAAAGAAGTATCTGCATAATTTTCTGCATTATTAATAATATATGTCGCTACCTTTTTTAAAGGTATACGTGTATTTTTCTCAATGAAAGCATAATTTAATATTCCTAATGCTACCATCCCATAATAGATAATAGCATTATGTTCTAATTGCTTTTTCTTTTTATCTTTCTTTTGTAATTCTAATTTTTCAACTTCATGCATTATTTACTATTTCTTTGAGATGATTTGTTACTATTTTTACTATTATTAGGTTTCTTTTTTATATCTTCAATACTATCTTTGCCATCTTTTTCAACTCCTATCTGTTTTTTGATTTCTGCTTTAGCTTTAGAATCAAGTCCTATTAATTTATCTATCTCTAAACCAATATAATATAATCTCTCATCTGTTTTTAATTCTTCTGGCACTTCTGTATTAAAAATATTTATTTTTTCTCTGATTAATGCATTTGTTTTATATTCTAGCTTTTTATAATCTGCCAATTGACATATTTTACAGAATTGGTGCATGATAGGTAAGAAAAAATTTTCTGCTAGCATCTTTAAAAAGAAATCATATTTTAATTTGTCTTCTTGATTTTCAGAACTCCAACCTTTCTGTTGCGTACCAAACAATACGCTTTGAGGTATACCTGTAACAAACCCTATTGTATTACTTAATAGTTCTAACCCTGTTTTTTCTAATGAACCTGAGTAACTAGTAGTCTGTAAAGAAATATCATATGCGTTTGTTGTAATAATCCCTCCATTTTCTCCATTGACTAATTTTTGGAATGCTTCAGTATATATATTCTTTTCTGATGGCTTCAAATTAAAATATTCATTTGGTGCTTTTACATGTAAAAATTTTGATGTTTCTATTTTATCACTCATATTTTCTAATAGCATTGCCTGTAACCTAAACAATGATTTAAACAATTCATCATAAGAACCGTATTCAGTCGTAATAACAAGCTCTTCATCAAATACCACTTTTTTATTTTTTAATATTGCTGTGTATTCAATCTCCTTTGTACTTGGTGAAACAGTTTTTTGTAATGGCTGTATGCCCAATAATTCCCTTCTTCCTTCTGGGGCTTTGATATATATTTTTTCTTGCGTTTGAGTATTATTATATTCGCATTGAATAGATTTGTCTTTTTCTCCTTTTGCTTTCGTGTCATAATCAGAAAAGACAAATCCGTAATATACTATTCGTTTGCCTGACATTTCATTTGTATATATGTATTGGTTGCTTTCTTTGTTAATAATAGGGCTATCAGTTTCGATAAAACATCTTGTAATAATATCTGTAATAGATACAAAGCTTTCTACATATTTTAATGTCTGTATTGGCAATGTATACATAATATCACGCAAATCGCCCAATCTTTCCCGCTTGATTATAGTATCTTCTCCAATTTCATAATTAGGGTCTTGTACCTGTTCATAACTAAAACCATTGGTTAATACATCCAAACACGCCTTTTCCATCATTTTAGATGATAATTGAAATATTACCTTTTTAAGTGTTGCTGTGTGGGCTGATTCTAACCCAAAAAAATTAATTTTTTCTTGTTCATCTTTATTATAAAAATTATGTACATTATTCTCTTTGTTACTGCTTGATTTATTCCTGTAATCATTATAATCATTTATATTCATATATTATTTATGCCTCTTCAAATAGATTTAAATACTTCTTTATCATCTTCATTAAATCGCTCTGCTCCTTTAATTAACACTCTTAAAGCTGATTCTAACGCATCAGGTGCATCACAATATCCTTTGATTTTTCTAACAACAATATTATTGTTATCTGCTTTCTCTGCAAATCTAAAACTCTTAACTTGATGGAAAAAATCATTCTCACAAAATGAAGACGCTTTTAATACTCCATTGTCAATTAACAATGACATATCAGATATTCTAGATAATTTATTACGACTCTGTAGTAATCCAATGCCTCCATACTTAGAGAATTGGGGTAAGTCTTTCATTCCAACGCCTGCCCCATGCAAATCAAAGTAGAAATTATTAACTTCAAACTCTTCTAATATTTCAATTACTTGGTCGTAGGTCTCATAATATGGCTTTGCAAATAATTTTCCTATAAAATAATAACAATGTGATATAGGTGTGTCATATCTATATGCAATTGCTAGTGCTGTGTAACAACTATTTTCATTTGCTGTATTTGCTAGGTCTAAGAATGCAACACTATAGCATTGTCTAATGATATTTTTATCAAGATAATGCATTGTAAGATTTTTTAATGGCTCATTTTGAGACGCAACCCAGAAACCGAATTTATCCGATAGCTCTGTCTCTTGTATATTGCACTTGCTTATAATGTTAAATGCCTCTTTATCTTCAACCTCTAGATATTCACGTTTCAATAATTTAGTATATAATGCTTCCATATCTTCCGTTGATATGTTAGTGTTCTTACCTTTGTATATATTCTCTTGTAATGCCCAGAAGTCATTTACTCCTTCAAACAGACTTAATGAATCAAGATAATTAAAATGTAATAATGATATTTTACTTTTTGTTCCTAATTTAACCTTTCTATTTTTAATAATATAATCTTTAAAAACCCAGTGACTAGTGCTATTAGGATTTGAATCAAAATATATATTTGCTTTGCCTGCTGACAACCTATCAAAACACTTCTCGAAGTTGATTTTATCGTACTCTGTTATCTCTGTTCCTAACCATCCAAATACAGTTTGTCCTTTTATTTTTGAATATGCATCTGTACGACTTAATCCCAAAAACCAAACAGTAATACCGAATATCTTACAAGATGATACATGCCCACTATCATTAAAACGATCTTTTAATCCTGCTTGCTCAAATATATCATTACTCTCTTGTAAAAAGTGTGCTGATGCTAACCTTTCAGTTGTTGATGTTACTAAGAAGATAGCAGGGCGTCTGTTAGGTATGCGTGAATAATCGTATATATCCTTCAAAGAAGACAATATCATAGCTTTAGTTTTTCCTGCTCTCTTAGCTCCATGTGCTAGGATTATCTGATTTGTGTTTTTAGTCCTATCAAATATAATTTTTTGTTTCTCTGATAGTGTATAAAGACTTTCAAAGTCTATTAATGTATCATCTGTAATATAATACATTGCATCTATTTGTTTTTTAGTATACTTAGTTTCTGCATATTTATTAATAGATGCATAAAAATCGAAACGTTTTAATCTCATATATAATATACCTATACCTTTTTTACTATATCTTTAGCAGTTTTATATACGTCTAATATGGCTTGCTTCTTCTTAGTAATATCTATTTCGTCCTTTGTAGCTTTGTTATTGATATTCTTTAACTCTGATTCCGTAGATTTTATTACTCTCTTAGTTTTGTTTATTAACATCCTATTAAGATTATTGCCGTCTAGCTCTGTAATAATCTCTGATTTTCTTAAATAGACTTCTCCATAACTCAACTCCATAGTGTAATAATCAAGCTCCAATTGCTTTTTTTGCAACTCATTGCGTAATTGCTCGATTTTCTTCTTATCTTTTAGTATATTATCAGTTGATAATGTAGCGTATAATCCTTCCAATTTACCGCTCATCTTAGATAAATCGAATATGTATTTTCCCCCTTGTGTAACGTCGAACATATGGCTATTCTCACTCATAACTTGCTTGAAGTATTCAATTATTTTTTCATCAGTAAGACAATCCTGTATGTTGGTGTATTTGTTTTGTAATGTTGCTTTAAGCTTTTTCTCTGCATCTTTGAAGAAATCACTTTTTACTTTTGTATATCTTGATGCAAATGTTTTTCTCTGTATCTCATCAGTAAAATCTATATCATAGAAGATACATTTAAGCGTAAAGCTATTACTATCATCTCCCATACATTCCTCAAATGTTGGTATTGTATGCTTATTTTTAATAAGTCCCTTGAAGAATTTATTTAATTTATAACTTGCATCATTAGGATTTACTATATTTAAGGCTTTACTTTCAGGGTCGTATTTTTGTTTTCTTCCTCTCTTCTTTCTCACAGTTTCAACAGCGGGCTTATATGTATATTCAGTAATATGATGCTTGATTTTTCTTTTTTTTACTTTGATTCTAGTTACCGTATTTGAACCTTCTTTTATATCTTCATAATTTGGCATTTTGTAATTCAGTTGTAACCAGAATATTTATGCTAATAGTAGCATAGTTCTTGATTAATGATAATCTTTATTTTGATATATATATAGGTAATACTTGTATACTTATTTATATTTTAACTAGTTAGTTTTGATTGAAATATTATTTATTAAGCAATTAGGTATTTCTTAAAAAAAGTGAGTCAAAAAAGAAACAAGAAACAAGAAGAAAAAAATATATTAATAATATACTAAATGGCATATATTAACAATGTACTGTATTTAATAGTATTCGCTATATTAGCAATGAGTATTAATATAATATTAGGTAGTAATTAATATATTAATATGTGTATTATTACATCTATAATAGAGATTAAAATATTTCCGATATTTGTTGCAATTATAAATGATAAATGATATTATTTAATTAATAGAAATTGGAAGATAGAGACGTTTTTGACCTCATCACTATCTTCACATAAGAAGTATAGCATAATTTTCCTCTTTCTAAAAGTTTATTTTTTAACTTATTGAACAGAGGATTTTATGAATCAAGAAAGTCAAAACAGCAAACTCAACAATTTTTTTACATATGACCTATACGATAATGTAGGGCGAGCTAAGAGAGTATTACAGAATATAATTGAATCTTTTGAAGAGAGAAAAGAGGAAGAGAAAGAGGAAGAGAGCATAACAGACAGTATAATATTATATGAAATAACTATTGAAGAAATAGCAAGTGATATATTAGATATAACATATCATCGCGATCCATCTGATCGCAAATATCACGAACAAATAGAAAACATAAAAAGTGAATTAGAATATTCAATAAACAGCAGAGTTCCATATGAGACAACCCCGCTACGTTCAATTGAATATATGGCATATGATGACGCAATGAGTGAAATTATTGATTTGCACCTAAATAATAAAGATATTACAAAATCAGAGCATTATAACAATGTATTAGATTTCTTAGTGAAGAAGATTTATATAAGAGGATTTTAATATGAGCAAACTAAAAACAATATTTAACAAAGAAGTAATAGACTTCAAGAAGTAATAGACTTCTTTGTTGAATCAGAAAAATTCAAAGATGAAAGATTAATGAATGCTATAGTGTATTACGAGGAGTTGTTAAATCTCTTTTGTGAGATGTTGGAATGTGAATATTCACCATTTTGGCAAGGTGAACTACCCAAAGGTCTTTAGCCTTTGGGTTTTAACGGCGTTTGATATAAATAATCTTTTTGATAACTTGGTAAATTGCTTTTATAGGGATTCCTTGAAAAAGGAGTCAAATTTTTTAATAAGAAGAATGAGAGTAAAATTGTGACTAAATTTTACTCCTATTCTTTTTCACTTTGAATCATACTCTTTTTCAGTTTTTCTAGTGAATGATCTTCACTAGGGTAAAAGTGAATTATGTCTGATATATGTTTTTGCCCAACATCGATAATAGTGTTCACCCCTAAGATTTTTAGAAATTTCATCATCATCATTTCACTAAAAGAAGATTTAGGAGATTGGTTTTTTATCTGACTAATTTTAGGTTGATCAAGGTCTAAGATCTTTGCTAAATATTTCTGTTTCCACCCTTCCTTTAGTATCACTGACAAAGTTTTAGACAATTCTTGTCTTAAACTTTTTTTGATGTGCATTACCATGTTCAAATGTACGATATCACTTTGTAAAAGTCGTTCTGATATCTCGTTATCTTCTTTTAAAGTCATACTCGATATATAAAATATCTATTATATGGCAGTAAAAAAAAATACAATAGCTTTTTATTAATTATTTTTTAATTAGTAAATAGGGTTATAAATATAGTAAATTTACTGTATATATACTATATTTTTGATGCTTTTTTATTTCTAAATTAGTATAAGTCAGATTCACAAATATACTAAAAATATAAATTAATAAAAAAAAGTAAATATATATATAAGTAAATATATTATTGGATAGAAATGTGTTATGTGCTATAATTGATATCAAGAAGGAAAGCTAAGCGTCTTCAAAATCAGTTAGCTTCCACATAAGGTATATGTTATACCTTATTGGTAAATTTGTAAACATATATAAGCTTTCTCTTCTTGTGCATAATGATTGAAGAGGTAAAAAATGAACAAAGAAAATAATTCATGTCCTTTTGAGAAGTTTAACAAAGGTTTAGTCGAAGGAATAGAAATCGACGGAATACGCATTTACAATAAAAAGTTTTGTCCTTCTGAAGAAGGCTTAGTAGAAATAAAATGTGAATACAGTTATATATATGATCCAAGCGAAATAATTTTTATTAGTCAATTTTTAGAGGACATGTCGCTTGAAGCAAAAAAATTGGAACTTACACTGTCTGATTTGTTAGACATCATCACGAAGCATATTGTAGATCGGTTTTACCATATTGAATTAGAGGAAGGAGAGAACTTATATGTTAGTGAAAAAGAGTATGAAGATGTATATTATGCATGCATCACTCGGATAATAAAAAATTCCATTAGGGAGGGAGTGAATGACTTGTATCCAAACTTCATGGCTTATATTAATTTAATAGAAGAAGAGGTCAAGAAACCTGAATATAAGAAGAAGGACGTTAAATATTATCAGTATGTCAAGTATGTTAAAAAGACAGTAAAGGCAGTATACAACGATTTGTTAGAAGTATTTTTTGTGAGAGGTAGGGATCTGTAATATAAAAAATAGTGAATAACTTTGAATTTTTGTGATATTTTTTATACTTATTTTGATATAATACAAGTAGGTTATGAGGGTTGTGAATAATATATTTACCCTTGTAACCTGAGAGTTTTCTATTATTCTATAACCATTTATAACCTAAAGAATTATTTTTTGGATTTTGCAATGGAACTTGATTACGTAAAAATCAAAGCTCTATCAAAAAAAAATGTGGAGGATGAGAATATGGAACACGATTACAAAAGTCACAATGTAGTATACCCAATGGCATCATATGGATCAAACGATGGTGGTTTTGGAGGAAACAATTTTTTGGGTCTTTTGATAGCTTTAGGGCTAGTCGATAGAAATGGGAATAGAACTAGTCAGCACGCAACTCAGGAACAAGTACAGCATCTAGCTACAACTACAGGACTTAGTGAGGTTGCTATCAAGAATAAATTAGACGGAATGCAAATATCTATTTGTGAGCAAACATCTGCACTGAAAGATTCGATATACAATTCCTCTACTGC